>JALGZU010000508.1 GCA_025774735.1 candidate division LCP-89 bacterium
TGAATCCGTCCAGGAGGTGAGCGCCTCCTTCTTATTTCAAACTTCAAGTTGCAAAATGAAAGGTGATATTGAATTAATTAACTTGACATCTGTTCTAATCGTGTGTATATTTCGGAAGATGAAGTCGAGAGTATGCGGCTGGGAAATACCCGCAGGGGCCTAAAGAGCTGTCGGGTGGGGACACCCGACAGCACGAGAGCTATTATGGAAAAGGAGAGTATAGAACAACCGAAGCCGGCTGCGCCTGGATGGCTGCTGGAGAACATCACCGAAGCGTCCAAGAACGCCCGCAAGATTTATCTCTTGTATCTGGGCGTTTTAGCTTATATAGCCCTGACGGTGGTGAGCACGACAGACAGGCAGATCGTCCTGAATGAACCTGCCATTCTGCCTATTATCAAGGTGCCGGTTTCCCTGATCGGTTTCTTCATACTGGCGCCCTGGCTGGCAATCATGGTTTTCATCTATTTTCAACTGTATCTGAACAGGCTCAAAAAACTGAGTGACCGGCTGCATAAAGAACATCCCCGTGAAGACAGGCAGAAAATCTACCCCTGGATTATCAATTTCGCGGGCGAGCAAGAATCCGGTTTCGTCGGCTTCATTCAGCGGTTTATGGTGACATTCTCCTTATGGTGGAGCCTGCCCCTGGTCTTGATGCTGCTTTCGGCCTGGTACATAAAAAAGCACGATCCTCTCTGGTCGTATATCATCGGAGTGTTGCCTGTCATCGGGACATTTTTCGTGATCAAATTCTGGAGCCATTACAGGTCCGAAAAATTCAGTCTCAAGCGGATAAGCACCTACGCGAAGTTCATTCTGGCTTCTTTTGTAATTATCTTCGAAATCGTGCTTTTCAGATTTATCATTCCTCAGGCATTCGAAGGCGAAAGATTCCTGTTTTTCAAGCATTACCCCTGCGTGGATTTGAGTTATCAAAAACTTATAAATGAAGAGAATGAAGCATATGAAACACTTTATTGGGCTAATCTTCAAGGAGCTCATTTGAAAGGCGCTAATCTCGAAGGAGCCATTTTAAAAAAAGCGGACCTTAGGCACGCAAACCTTGGTGGGGCGAATCTTTTGGGAACAAATTTGCGGAAAGCGAGATTGGACAGCGCTCATCTTGAGGGTGCTAATATCAGGTATGCCAATCTTGAGGATGCCGTTCTCGAGTTTGCCCATCTTGAGGGTGCTGATCTCATGTGGGTCAATCTAGATGGTACGGATCTTTGGGGAGCAGACCTCAGAGGAGCTATAAACTTAACCTTACTCCAATTTCAAGAAACAAGAACCCTATACAATGCACAATTAGATTCAGCGCTGTTAAATTCGTTAAGAAAGCACTATCATTCCCTTTTTAAACATCCGTTGGGACAATAATCCTATCAACACCGGATTGAAGGGCTGTCGGGTGCGTGCCGGAGCACGCCGCTACGATTCGTTCAATCCGCGGTGGCATGGATCCCGAAGGGAGTGCTGCCGCCCTTTCCATGACACCCATTGATGGAACAAAATCAATAATCCCATCGTGGAGGCATTATGAGCAAGCGGTTATCCTCAATGTTGACCATCGTCAACATTTTCTTATTTTCAGCGGGGGCGTTGGCTCAGACGCCGAAAGCATTGGGCGCGTTGTTCCTGAAGAACTACCCCGGCGCCAGGGCGATGGGTATGGGCGGAGCCTTCACGGCTCTGGCGGATGACGGTTCCGCCATCTGGTGGAATCCCGCCGGTCTGGCGTCCATCTCGGGGTTGGAAGCAGCATCCACGTACTACGGGCTATTGCCGCAATGGGATCTGACAATGTATTACAGCTATAATTCGCTGATCCTTCGTCCGGCAAATTTCCCCGGGACATTCGGCGTCAACCTTTTTTACAACTACTACGGAAAGACCGAAGGGCGCGACGAAAACAACATGCCCACCGGGACGGTCACCAGCTATGACATGGCGGTATCCGCCGCTTTCGGCACGTCTTTAAACGAACGCCTGGACGTCGGCGCCGCCGGAAAGTATATGTACAGGCATCTCGCCGATCAGGGAGCAGGCGCAGAGAAGGGAACCGCCACGGCTTCATCCTGGGCGGTGGATCTCGGTCTGATGGTCCACCGGTTTCTCTTTCCCCATTTAACCGTTGCCGCCGACCTCGCCAACATGGGACCCGCCATCGAATCTTTCAATGCGTTCGCTGAAAACCAGAAGAGTCCGATACCGCAGACGCTGCGCCTGGGAGTATCTTTTACCGCATTCGACATACAGCCGACGCAGGATTTCGGACACAGACTGACGCTGAACACCGATCTCGAAAAGGAGCTCGTGGATTGGAACGACGACGGCAGCCCGAAACCGTTCTACCAGTCGCTCGTCAGTGCCTGGGATAACGGACCTATACTGCCACATTTCGGATGGGAATACTGGTTCGTTTTATCTTTTGATAAGGCGGTGTTAAAAGGCGGGGTGCGAAACGGATTTTACCGAGCC
>JALGZU010000509.1 GCA_025774735.1 candidate division LCP-89 bacterium
CTGGCGGTGGACCAGGTCAGCAGTACGCCGTCCTCCACGACACTAGCGTTGAAGGCAGACAGCTCGATCGGTACTGGCAAGGTAACCGGATGGATACGGATACCCATATTGGCAGCCGGTTCCAGTGGACCGGAGCCGTTATAGGTGGTCTGCACACCCAAAATACCCGTGCTGTTTTCACAGCCGACAGTAGCGGAGAGGGCTGTACCCGGTGTAAGGTCGGCGTACATGTAGTCCATGGTGCCATCATCGTAGAGAATGGCTTCGAACCTGTAGTTGCCGCCCGTCGAGTAGTGAGGCACGTCGTAGTACTCGAGGATGAACCGGCCGCCGGCCAGATCGGAATAATACCAGATCGATCCGCCCAGACTCGGGTTCATATCATCCCAGAAGGGGCAGAGCAGGTTGTTGGGTGTAGCTGTCGACGGAATCGCAGCGTTGGTGTAAGCTGCACTTGTCGTCGAGGTGAACGTAGCCCAACCGTTGGAGCAGACCCAGATCTGGGTAACGTCATCGTAGAACGGGAACGTGAAGCCGATGTTGAACGGTCCCAGGGTCTGGTCGTCGCCCGTGACCATGGTGTTGATTCCGGTGAAGACGTGGGCCGGATCGTTCGGATTGATCTCGATCCAGTCGTAGGCGATCTCTTCGTACTCCGGCGGACCGATGAAGAAGGTGTTGCTGATGACCTCAGGCCCGGGACCAGTGGCATTTTCGGGAATCACACCATATTCGTAGAAGCCGTTCATCGTCATGGTGTTGTCGTAGTAGTACGTCGCCAGACCGACCAGAGTGAAGGTGTCCGGATCGGGTCCATAACGATTGATGGTGTAGCTGTCGATGCTTCCGGGCGGGAAGTAGCCGCCGTTGAAGCCCGTAAGCGGGTTATCCCAGTTCAGTTCGGCTTCGAAACCGGTGCCGATGCCCGCTCCGACCAGGTTCCCAACGCCTGCCGGGACGTCCAGTCCGATGGCTTCGGAGTCGGAGACCGGGATGCCGTTGCCGTAGCTGTTGACGCAGTACACGGTGTACACGTACACGCCCGCAGCCGGGACAGCATCATCGTAGGTCATGGCAGCACCAGGCGTGCTGGCGCCAAGGTTGGCCACAACCATACCGTCACGCTCGACCACGATGTCCGTGATTTCCGTCAGAGCCGTTCCGCCGACGTTCAAAGTCGGGTTGTCCCAGGACAGAGAAGCGATCAGGTCGGGGCCGTTGTTGGCTACCATGAAGTTCTCCGGGGCTGCCGGAGCGTTCGGGTCGGCCGCGACGTACATCTCCAGCACGAAGAGGTAATCCGTCGGCGAACCCTGTGCCATACCGACCAGGCAGTGCAGGCTCGGATCGAAATCGCTGGTCATTGACAAGCCACCGGCGACGCCGGCAGACCAGCCTGGCGGTTCAGTTACCGTGTAGGAAAATCCGGTCAGCATGTGATTGATCGGATCGTACTGGTGGATTGTCAACTGCGGCGTGCCGGTCTGATCGTGAATCCACAGCCAGGGACCGTCGGAAGCGAATTCATCCCAGGCGGCGCCGTAGGCGGCGGTTACGCCGCTGGTACCCGTCCAGAGAACCGCACCGGAGCGGTCGAAGTTGTAGAGCGGGCCGCTGAACGACTGAGTCCAGAACGAGTCTGTAACCGGATCGTAAGCCAGCGCACGGCAGGGGCTGATGGGCCCGTTGATGTTCATCGCCGGTGCGGCTGTCCCGTCGAGTTCGAAGGCGTCAACGACGGTGTCATCGGAACCGTAGAGATAGGTGCCGTCGCAAGCGAGGTCACGCCAACCCCAACCGGCAGAACTCCACTGTTCGAACGAGATGTAAAGTGAACCGTCGTTGTTCAGCATGTAGACATAGTTGGGATCTGAACCGCTGTTACCTCCGGTGCAGTAGAAGTAATCCCCGACATGGTGAACACCAAGCAGGTGTGTGTCGTCGGTGGTCGTGCCCGCGTCCGTGTAGAATATCATGTCCCACGGATCGTCAATTGGTGGGTAATTGACGGGGCCTGCATTGGGGCCAACATCGTTTGACATGACCACGCCCTTGGGCGAATCCGCCCAGGCAGATGCAACCAGAGCGAGCACAGTGAACATTAACAAAACTTTCATCATACGTGTCATAACCACTCCTTCCTGTTAGTCACTCGTTACTTAAGTCAATCAAATTGTTATTAATTTCTCAAACTCCACTATCGCAGGGAATCCTCCCCATCATTTTCATACGGAAAACATATAGACGGAGGTCTCCCCAATTTTCATGCTCTAAAATATACAGAAAAATATGCACGGAGTCAAGCATTTTTTCATACCTGGTCAAATTTTTTATTCTTGATTTTTTCATAGAAAACAAGAGGATATCGAAATCTCATGCAATTTTTTTCACGAGGGTTTAATTGCGGAGTTGATTTTCGAGCAGTTTTTTGAAATAATAAGAGGTAAGAATCCTTCAGGGATTTGGTCTGTTTTTGTGGCGAT
>JALGZU010000510.1 GCA_025774735.1 candidate division LCP-89 bacterium
TTGGTGGGCAAGTTGAAACCGGGCGACATTCCTGCGGACGTGCGCGTGGATTGCATCAACACTCTGGTTGACAACTATTTCCTCAAGGACTCCGTGGTAGCCGGCGGGTATCCGCTGGATATGCGTTACGGCGGTCCGCGTGAGGCTCTCTTGCACGCCACCTTCCGGCAAAACTTCGGGGCCAACTACATGATCATCGGCCGCGATCACGCCGGTGTGGGCGAGTACTACGGACCTTTCGACGCTCAGACCATTTTCGACGAGTTATGGGATGGCGCTCTGTTGTGCCGCCCATTGAAGATCGACTGGACCTTCTGGTGCTTCAAGTGCAACGGCATGGCTTCGATGAAGACGTGTCCGCACACGGAGAAGGGCGACCGCCTGTTCCTTTCGGGAACCATGCTGCGGAGCCTGTTATCCGAGGGCAAGGTGAACGAGATTCCGGCGGAGTTCAGCCGACCGGAGGTTTTAGAGATCCTGAAGGATTATTACGCCGGTTTGGAAGAGAAAGTCGAGGTCAAGGTGCACGGATACGCCACCGGCGAAGCCAAGAAGAAGTAGAACAGAACAATACAAATAGATGGAGTCGTCGGTTTTGCTGAGAACTGGCGAACGAAGATCTTACCTTTACAGGAGGATTAAATGCCAAGTTTCGTCATCAACGAAAAGTGCGATGGGTGCAAAGCGCTGGATAAAACGGCTTGCCAGCACATTTGCCCCAACGACCTGATGGTCCTGGACCAGGACTCGATGAAGGCATTCAACCGTGAACCCGAGATGTGCTGGGAGTGCTACAACTGCGTCAAGATTTGCCCGACCCAGGCAGTGGAAGTTCGCGGTTATGCCGACTTCGTGCCACTGGGAGCTGCTGTGACCCCGCTGCGCGGCACCGATTCGATCATGTGGACGGTGAAGTTCCGCAACGGGACCTTAAAGCGCTTCAAGTTCCCGATCCGCACCACGGAAGAAGGAAAAGCGGTACCGGATGGTGGATTTAACACCGGGACCGAGGATCTCAAATCACCCGTTCTTTACACCGAACCCGAATCATCGGGGATGTCTGACATTCCGTCGTTGAAGTAATTGAAAAATAACCATAAGGAGAATAACTGTGGCAGATTTTCAAACCAGAGAAGTCTCAACTGATCTGCTCATCATCGGCGGCGGAATGGCGGCGTGTGGTGCAGCAGTTGAGGCGGCTTACTGGGCCAAGAAAGAGGGCCTGAAAGTCACGTTAGTCGACAAGGCGGCGATGGATCGCTCCGGCGCGGTGGCAATGGGTCTATCCGCAATCAACCAGTATGTCGGCCTGAAAGACGGCGAAAATACGTTGAAGGATTACGTGGATTACGTTCGCAACGACCTGATGGGCATCACCCGTGAAGATTTGGTGGCCAACATCGCCCGGCACGTCGATTCGACCGTTCACCTGTTCGAAAAATGGGGTCTCCCCATCTGGACGGACGAGGAAGGAAAATACGTCCATGAAGGGCGCTGGCAGCTTATGATCAACGGCGAATCCTACAAGGTCGTCGTGGCCGAAGCCGCCAAGAACGCTCTGGGGATGGACAACATCTACGAGCGCATCTTCATCACCGAACCGTTGATGAACGGCGACAAGTGCGTCGGTGCGGTCGGCTTTTCCGTCCGCGAAAACATCTTTTACGTCTTCAAGGCGAAGGCGGTCCTGGTCGCCATGGGCGGTGCGGTGCACGTGTTCAAGCCGCGCTCTTCGGGCGAGGGTCTGGGCCGCGCCTGGTATCCCCCGTGGAACTCCGGCTCGAGCGCTTACTTCACTCTGAAGGCCGGCTGCGAAATGACCTGCCAGGAAGTGCGTTTCATCCCGGTGCGTTTCAAGGACGCTTACGGTCCCGTGGGCGCCTGGTTCCTGTTGTTCAAATCCCGCGCCACCAACGGCCTCGACGAGAACTACATGCAGACCCGCGCCGATGAACTCGAGAACTGGGTACCTTACGGCAAGGTGAAGCCGGTTCCGGCCAACCTGCGTAACTGGCTCATGATGCTGGACGTCATGGAAGGCAAGGGGCCGATCTTCATGCGCACCGAAGAGGCCATCGCCAACATCGCCGATGCTTACAAGGATGACCCGGCGGGACACAAAAAGAAGATGAAGGAATTAGAGTCGGAGGCCTGGGAAGACTTCTTAGACATGACCATTTCGCAGGCGATTCTCTGGGCAGCCAGCAACGTGGCACCGGAAGAATCCAAATCCGAGATCGCCGCGGCCGAGCCGTACTTCATCGGTTCGCACTCCGGCGCTTCCGGCGCCTGGGTCAGCGGTCCCGAGGACCTGCAAACTGCTCAGACCAAGGATCACTACTTCTGGGGTTACGGCCACATGGCCACCACCCCGGGCATCTTCTGCGCCGGCGACGCTTCGGGCGCTTCCAGCCACAAGTTCTCCTCCGGCTCCCACGCCGAGGGGCGCATTGCGGCCAAGGAAGCCGTCCGTTACATC
>JALGZU010000511.1 GCA_025774735.1 candidate division LCP-89 bacterium
CCATGGTGGCGGGGGATCAGTTGATTTTAATGTGGGCTCCTTCCCCAGGGGCCGCGAAGTACCGGGTGTACCAGAACGGCAAGCAGGTCGTGGAAACCGAATCCTTCCAGCAGGTCCTGAAACTCCCGGCGGAGGGGGGCAAGTATTCCTTCTATGTAGTGGCCGTGGACAAAAAAGGGAATGAGGGGGAAAAGGGAAGGAAGTACGAGCACACCGTCCGCAAGATGGAAAAAGTGAAGGACCTCCTGGTTTTGGTCCAGGAAAAACGGATCGCAATTCGGTGGTCTCCGGTGTCGGGAGCCCTCATATACGACGTCCAGAGAGGGACCGCTCCCGAAGGTCCGTTCGAGTTGCTCACGTCGACCCAGAATCAGTCGTTCGTTGATTCGAAAGTGAAAGACGGGGTTTCCTACTATTACCGTGTTGCAGCGAAGGATACCACGGGCGCCTTGTCCGGATATTCCGATCCGGTGCTCGGAAAGTTAGAGGAGGCAGGGGCAACGAGCGAGGTCCCGCTACAGATCCGCAAGGCAAAGTTGGAATGGGCTTTTACGGGAATCCAGAACATCGAGGAATGTTTGTACCTTTCGGAAAGCGTCGTCCTTTGCTCATCTCCCACCGGGGATTCGGGTCCCCTTCTCTACCTCCTGAAGAACCCGGGCAAGCCATACCAGGAAAAGACCCTGATTCCTCCTCCCATTGCCACCGGGGAAGGGGAAATAAAGCGCCCGGTGAGGTTCTACGGGTTGGGGAAAGGGCGGGATGGTTCGGCCTATGTGGCGAACGGGTTGTCTCCCGTGATCTACAAGGTGGATCCGGATAGCCGGCAGATTACCGACGAGATCGTGGTTCCCCAGCTTCCCAAGACCAAGACCCCGTATGCCTTTGTGGATGTGGCCGAAGGTCCCCAGGGGGAGTTGTACCTGGTGGAGAAGACGAACGACATGGTTGTTGTCGTCAAGGGGGAGAAAGCGGTTTTGTCCTTCGGGAACCACGGCACGCAACCGGGGCAGTTTCTCAATCCCTCACGCATCTTGGTCCACAACGGCGAGGTCTACGTTACCGACTCGGTCCAGAACAACATCACGGTCTTCGGAATCGACGGAAAGTTGATCCGTCGCTTTGGAAAGACCGGGGGCCGGGACCCCGGTACGTTCAGTCGGCTTTCCGGGATTGCGATCGACGAGGAGAGAAATTGGCTCTATGCCGGAGACTTCGCCACAAGCCAGATCCAGATTATGGATCTGGAAGGAAATTTCGTCGCCATGCTCTCGAACGAGAAGGGCGACGGTGGGCTTCAGACGACTCCTTCCGGACTGGCGGTCTTGGGGGATCATATTTTGGTCGCGTGGAAGAACGGGGAAAGGGCCCAGGAGTTCAGGTTTCTGGGTCCGCCCGAGGAGAGAAAATAGGGCAATCGGGAAAAGAGAAAGTGAGTCCGATCGGGGATTGGGGCGAAAGGAGGTGGGGAAAAGAATAGTTTTCCAGTACGATCCCCCGCGAATGGGTGTTCGCGTTAGGCAAAGATGGCATGCAACTTCAAGCAAAGGAGGAAAATGATGAAGAAGTGGCTAATCCTTCTAACCGTTGTCGCCTTGGCGATACCGGGGACCGCTTCGGCTGTGGTCGTCGGCTCGGTCCACGACATCGACTATTACTCCGCAAGCGACAATGCACTGATGGGCGGCGCCTGCTCTTACTGCCATGTTCCTCACGGGGCGGCGGGCGACAAGCTGTATCCGAACACGTTAACGGCGGTTCCCAACACGCAATACAAAAGGGATACCCAGAAGGTCTCTCTGATCTGCTCGCAGTGCCACCAGGTGGGTGCCGACAGCCCGATCACTGTAGCCAGGCAAACGGCCGCGATGTTCCACGACAACGCTCACCTGGACAACGTCTCCGTGCTGCACGGTTGGGGCGACACGGACGATATCACGGCCATCTCGGGGGTGAAACTGTCAACCGACAATAACCTCCTGCAGTGCACCTCCTGCCACGATGTCCATGGGAAGGAATATCGGCCGTTCCTGGCCCATACCGCAACCGAAGGAGATATTCATTCGAACTGCAAGAAGTGCCACGTATCTCGGAACAACGCGTCCGCATTTGGCCCTTCTAACTCAATTAGTTTTACTTCCTCGGAAACGTCGGGGGATGCATCCCAGCACCCGACCGAGTTGGCATTGGTAGGCAGTGCTGGCGGTGGCGATGACGAAAATTTCGTCACCATTGACGGCGCATTCGGGAATACGGCCGTAACCGGAACATCGGCTTTCGTGAAAGGTGCGGGAGGCGACGCTTCAACATGGTTCAGCCGCGGGAAACTCAGCCCGACCTCCACGATCGGCTGCAACACCTGCCATGTCGTCCACGGTGTCGAGTCTGCAGCAGCCAGCTCGAGCCCCAGTTTTTACAACCAAGGCAACAACACCGCCGGCAGGAAAATCTTGGCCATGCCATGGAGTGTCGATGAC
>JALGZU010000512.1 GCA_025774735.1 candidate division LCP-89 bacterium
GAAAGGCCATATAGGGATTGATGTCCATCTCCTTGATGACCGGAAAATCGCCGATAAGCTGTGAGAGGCGCTGTAATGTGTGGATGGCTGCGCCCAGGTCGATGCCCTTCTCACCGCGCACACCCTCGAGGAGTTTGAAGCCCTTCAGGGTCGTAATCATGTCCCGGGCATCCCTGTCTGTAATCGGGAAGATGCGGAAGTTAACATCCTTAAGGATCTCGACATAAATGCCGCCCAGGCCGCACATGATCAGCGGACCGAAGGAGGGATCGAAGGACATGCCCATGATCAGTTCCTTGCCGCCCGTAACCATCTCCTGGATCATGACCTGGTACTCTTTCAACGGTTTCTTCAATTTGGCGATGTTGTCCTGAAGGCGCATGTAGCCCCGCACCAGTTCGGCTTCATTGCGCAGATCCAGTATCACGCCGCCAACGTCTGATTTGTGCACCACATCCGGGGAGATCACCTTGAGGGCGACGGGGTAATTTGTCTCTTCGGTAATCCGCACGGTCTCTTCCAGAGTATTCACCAGAGCAAAGGGCGGCATGGGGATGCCGTAGGCGGCGAGTACCCGGTTGACTTCCAGGTCGGTGAACCGCTCCCGTCCGTCCTTCTGAACCTTACTGATGATGCGCGCCGCCGCTTTCGTGTCGACGTCGTCGAACTTGATGACTTTTCCCTTCGGTCGCGTCTTGATGCGGTAATACTTCTCCATGGCGGCCAGGGACATAGCGGCTGATTCGGGGAACATATAGGTGGGCATCCCCGCCTGCTGCAATTCTTCGATGCCGGACGCCTCGTCCTTCTTCCCCATGAAGACGCAGAGGACCGGCTTGATCTTCTGCTTCCGGGCGCTGGTTATGATCGATCCGGCGATCTTTACTGCATCGATATAGACGGGGTGAACGAAGATGACGATCACTGCGTCGACCCCTTCATCCGTCAGTAAAATGTCCAGCGACTTGCGGTAGCCCTCTTCGTTGGCGGAAGCGATCATGTCCAGAGGGTTTGAAAAACTGGCTTCCGGTGAGAGAAATTCCCGCAGTTTCTTGACCGTTTTCTCGCTGAACTTCGCCATCTTCAGGCCGACGTTGACAATGGCGTCCGTGGCCATGATGCCGGGGCCGCCGGCGTTGGTCAGAACCGCTACGTTCTTGCCTTTGGGAATGGGCTGCTTGGAGAAAGCCTGTGCCAGGTCGAAGAGTTCCTCCACGGTGTTCACCCTAAGTACGCCGCACTGTTCGAAGAGGGCGTGAGTTCCTACGTCCAACCCGGCTAACGCCCCTGTGTGCGACGATGCCGCCCGGGCACCGGCGCGAGTTCGGCCGGATTTCACCGCAATAATCGGCTTTTTCTTGATGATATCGCGGGCGAGTTGAGTGAACCTGCGGGGGTTTCCAAAGCTCTCCAGGTAGAGCAGGATTACATTGGTGTTGTCATCGTGCGCCCAGTAGTGGATGATATCGTTGCCGGAGATGTCCAGCTTGTTGCCGACGGAAACGAACTGCGAAATGCCCAGGTTCAATTCGCTGGCGTGTTCCAGAATGGCGGCACCTAAAGCTCCCGATTGTGAGAGGAAACCGATATTGCCCTGAGTGGGAAAAGTCGGAGCGAAGGTAGCGTCGAGACTGTATTTAGGATCGCTGTTGATGACCCCCATGCAGTTGGGACCCACCAGGCGCATCTTGTATTTCTTGAGAATTTCGCCCAGCTCCTTCTCCAACCCAACGCCTTTTCCCCCGACTTCTTTATACCCGGCGGTGATCATAATAATGCCTTTGACGCCCTTTTTACCGCACTCCTCGGCGGTGGCGTTGGCGCGCTCCTTGGGCACCACGATGATGGCCAGATCGACCTCATCAGGGACGGCATCGAGTGTCGGGTAGCACTTGATGGAGTGGATAACTTCGGCGTGCGGATTGATGGGGAAAACGGGGCCATTGAACTCGTACTCAATCAAATTATGAAGAATGTTTCGCCCGATGGATCCTTTGGTACGCGAAGCCCCGATCACGGCTATGGATTTAGGACGGAAGATGGCATCCAGTGCGGAGGGATCATCTATTTTAGCGTCATGAGCCATTCAGGTTTTCCTCAAAACACGATGTATATCTAAACAGGAGGGGGCCGATAAGCCGAATTCTGTCGAGGGCGACCATTTATCTACGCAGCCTACCCGCGAGTCGGATGAAGCGGGCCACTTCACTCCCTTGCGGGATTCCTCGCCTATTTGGCCTTGCACCGGACGGGGTTTACCGTGCCTCCAGGTGTTACCACCCGGAGCGGTGGGCTCTTACCCCACCTTTTCACCCTTACCCGCCGTACGGCGGGCGGTATGTTTTCTGTGGCACTTTCCGTCGCCTCGCGGCGCCCCTTGCGGGCGTCCTGCCCTGTGGTGTTCGGACTTTCCTCTTTCCCCGAAGGGAAAGCGGTCGCCTGGCCTCCTCCCGCGTTATTCCACGTCCAGATTAATGCGGCCACAGGTTTCGCAGAGGATGAAATCCTCCATCGAAGCAATTTCCATGAGCTTCTGCGGCGGGATGGCTGCAAAACAACCGCCGCAGGCGCCATTATACACATGCGCCACGCCCAACCCATCCTCTTTGGCGATGTGGATTCTCTCGTAGTGGGCGTAAATCGGTTTGGCTAACTGCTCGACCACCTTGACGCGGCTGGCGTGCAGACCCGCCTCGAGATCCGACGTTTCGGCGATCTTCTCCTGAAGCTCCGCATCCTTGACC
>JALGZU010000513.1 GCA_025774735.1 candidate division LCP-89 bacterium
TGACTGAAGCTGTCCAGAACTTCGCGGTGCTTTCCTGAGTGTTGCCCGTCGTCTCTCAGCAAGCGATTGCGCGACTTCAGCGCTTGGTTGAAATCCCTGATGATGGTAAGGTGCTGCGGATCGAAAAGGAAAACAGCTCGGTCCATGAATTTCCGGCGCAGCGCCGGCCCCCCCTTTATCATGGCTAGGTCATCCGGAGTGAAGGCAACCACCTTCAGCTGACCCAAAAACTCTTTCGCGGCCCGGACCGATCTTTTTCCCAGCCACAGCCTTCTCACCGCGCCCTTCAGCTGCACTCTGAGTTCCAGCGGCGAACCCTGACTGTCGACCTCCCCAGAGACCTCCGCCTCGGTTTCTCCGAATCGAACAACGTCTTTTACGGATGCACTCCTGAACGACCGCAGAGTCGCCAGCAGATAGATGGCCTCGAGGAAATTTGTTTTCCCCTGGCCATTCTCCCCGACCAGCAGGCTCAGGCCATCCTCTAGATCTATACTTTGTTCCTCAAGGTTGCGGAACCCGCTCAGCTTGATGTTTTTAACATGCAATGCTTGGGGATCTTACAGGCGCATCGGCATGACTACGCAGGTATATAACAGCTCTCCCGCCGGACGGAACACCCCCGGTGACAGGTCGTCTTCCAGTGAGAGATCAACCGTCTCCGTATTGATGGTGGCGAGTGCGTCCAGGAGATAGCGAGCGTTGAATCCCACGTTCATTCCGGGGCCGCTATAGTCGATCTCAATATCCTCTTTTGCCTCTCCCAAATCCGGGTTGCTGGTGTTGACCCGCAGCATACCAGACTTCAAAGTGAGCTTGAGCCCCAAGGTCCTGTCGCTGGAAAGTATGCTGATCCTTCTCAGAGAGTCTACCAGCCGTTTTCTTTCAATACTCAGCGTTATCTTCTGGTTATCCGGAACCACCTGGCGGTACTCGGGAAACTGACCATCCAGCAAGCGCATAACAACCGTCACGTCGCTCATCTTGAAGACCATGTTACTTCCATCTATTCCCAGGAGGCAATCGCCTTCCTCCGACTCCACCAAACGCTTTATCTCCATCAACCCCTTCTTGGGAATGATCACCCCTTCGGCAAAAGATGCTTTCTTGGGATCCTCCGCCAGCTTCGCATCGATCATCGATAAGCGGTGTCCATCGGTGGCAACCATCCTGAATCCCTTTTCCCCCAACTTCTCCAAGTAGGATCCATTCAGGTTATATCTAGTCTCGTCGGTAGAAACCGCATAAACCGTCTTGTCGATCATATCCTTCATGACTGCCGGATCGATCTTGAACATCTTGGCTTTCTTGATATCCGGAAGCCCCTGAAACTCATCAGCGGCCATTCCCATCATCTTGTACTCGACTTTTTCACACTTAATCTCCGCCCAGTTGTTGTCGAGCTTCTTCACCGTCACCTTTTCACCAGGTAGATTCTTTACTATCTCGTACAAGTGACGAGCACTTATGGTTATACTCCCATCGCGCGCCACACTGGCCTTGTGCTCGCAAGTCATCCCAACTTCCAAATCCGTTGCCGTGATGGATAATTTTCCGTCCTTTCCGGCTTCAAACAACGCATTTGACAGGATCGGCATTGCAGTTTTCTTCTCGACGATGCCTTGTGCACGGTAGAGGCCCTTGGCCAGTTCTTTTGTACCTATGGAAAATTCCATGATTCTTCCTCCAACTTCGATCAAGGTGTTGAAGCTATCAATGTTAAAAGATCTAGTAAATAATAAATTAATAGAAGTAGTCGTTGTCTGTGGGTTATGTGATTTACACGTAACTATTTATAAAATAACAATAAAATAACTACATAAAAATGTGCCAAACCTGTTTACCAACTGTTACTTATCTCGAAAATGCGTTTATCCACCATTTCCTAACAGGCTGGGTCACAGCGTCTTCACACCTTTTCTCAGACACCAAGCTGTCTCTTTATTGCTTCTACCGCCTCGCGAACCGACGAGTCGGTCTTTATCAACTTTTCGACGGCGGAAACCGCACTTATAGCCGTTGAGTGATCCTTGTTGAGGTGGTTACCTATATCAGGGTATGTGGCGTTAAGATTTATCCTGCATATGTACATAGCGATCTGCCGGGGTCTCGAAACCGAGCGATTCCGGCGACTCCCTTTCAAATCCGATATCTTCACATTGAAGAAACCGGCAACGGCCTTCAAAACGTCATCGACGCTGATCTTCTTCTTTTTACCTAGAGTGTCTTTAAGAACGTCCTTGGCGAATTCGAGTGTAACCGGCTTACCGTACATTGAGCAGAATGCAGCTAGCCTTTTAACGGAACCCTCTATCTCCCTCACATTGGACGTGATCGATGAGGCCACGAAATTAGCTACGTCATCGGGAATATCCAGGCCTTCGCGCTCGGCTTTCTTTTGCAGAATGGCAATCCGGGTTTCAATCTCCGGCGGCTGGATGTCGGCGATCAATCCCCACTCGAACCGGGTGCG
>JALGZU010000514.1 GCA_025774735.1 candidate division LCP-89 bacterium
ATCCGGTCTTCCATCATACATCCTTTCGATGACGAAGCGGTGATTGAACGTGTAAATTATTTTTTTAATGGAGACTTCCATGTACGACAGAATTTTAATAGTAGGATCGGCCGTCCAGAACTTTATGCGGACAAAAGCCTCCAGGCGTTCATACAGAGTGGCTGAACTCTGATCAGATACTGCGTGAAAAGCCTGGTTAAAGGAATATGGCATGTCCCAGGTTTTCTCTTCAAAGATGCCCACTATGCGCTTTTCAAGTGGATAGCGCCGACTACTGGTCTCTTCCCTGAATTCTACGCCGGGGAAAACTTTGGACAGCAGAGGATGCTGAATGGTTTCAGTCCTGATTATGGTGTCTTCAAATTTAGGCGGGGCTGGAGGCACCTCATCAAAGACCTGCGCCCGGGCTGTGGCGATAAATGTGAAAAGGATCACAAGCTTAACGGTAAATTCATACATTCTGCATTACCATAACATTCAGATTATTTCAGCAGGACCACCTTTCGTGCATCCTGCTGGGATTCAGTTTGCAGCGAGACAAGATAGATGCCGGAAGAGAAATCTCCTGCATTCCAGTTTAATGCGTGTTTGCCTTTGGGTGCATATCCCTCCACCAGGGTAGTGAGTTTCCGCCCGTGCGAATTGTAGACGAGTATTGTAATATAACCTGAAGCTGGGAGGTCGTAGTTGATGGTGGTCACTTCGTTGAAAGGATTGGGAGCGACCACCAGACACGGTTTTTCCGGCGGAACGGTTGTGTTTTCGCCGGCCAATTCATCGAACCAGCCGTACAGTTCCCAGCCTTCAACACAATCCCCACCGCCGATATCCATTTTATGGAAGAAGAAATAGGCATCATCATATACCTGCAGTTCGGCGAAGTTTCCTACGTAGCCGTGGTAGAAGTACAATCCGTTCGGCGCCGAGGCGGGGACGCTCTGGCTCAGATCCCGTGAGATCATTGCCGCTGGCACGAGGGTGACGTCAGACCGGGATAGAAGCGGGCCGAAATAGGAGTAGTCGGGTAGCCGCGCTTCGGTCCAGACATCGAACGTCAGGGTAGAAGCGGCAGGATTTTCGATTTCGATGGTGAACTCCACCACGCCGCCCGAGGTGGGGATGATCCAGCCGCTGTTATTGGTTAGGATGATCTGCGGCACTGGCTGCGTATAAGACGTCTGCCGGTACAGTTTCAGGCGCGATTCGATGGACCCGGCCATCAAGTCCACCGTACCGTCACCGTCCCAGTCGATGGGGGCGAAGCGGCCGGTGGCTCCGGCGTAGATATCCAGGGTGTCGATGCCGAGCGTCACCGGATCGAGCAGTTGAGGATTGGAGTTGGTGCCGGCGTTTTCGAAGAAGTAGGCCTTGCCGTTGGTGCATCCGGAGACGACGTCCTTCAGACCGTCATTGTTCAGGTCTATGACCACGGGAGCCGCTCTTCCGGGTACGGACAGTTGCTCGCCGGTTTCCAGAGTAACGTACTCTGTCCGGATGAAAACCGGATCGGCATTGGATCCTTCGTTGATGAAGAGCCGCACGAAGCCGTCGCTGGCTCCCACCAGCAGGTCGTTCAGCCCGTCACCGTTCCAGTCCTCCACGCAGGGGCAGGCGTTGTTGATGACGCTGAGTTCGGAACCGTCAACCACCAGGTAGCCCTCGCTGGTCAATGCCGGATTGCCCGGTGTCCCGGCGTTGCGGAAGTATTCAACCTTGCCCCAGTAGTCGCCCACCAGGAGATCCTTCAGGCCGTCATCGTTCCAGTCCACCATCTGTGGAGCGGCGCCCTGGCATCAGGAATAGCCGACCGAAATGGCCTGGTTATCGGCCATGAGCATTTCTCTGGGGGAAAATTCAGGAGGGCCTGTAGGGGAGACGTTCTCGTAGTAGTAGATATTCCCGTAGTAGAGGACGCCGACCATCATGTCCGGGTCACCGTCATCGTCCCAATCGCCGAAGGTGGGGATTAGATATTCGTTGTCCTCGGTGATGTAGCCTTCCGGATTGGTGACGAAGCAGGGGTAGTCGAAGTTGGACGGCTGGGCGAAAGAGGTCGCGACGAGGACCAGTAGAACAACTGTGTAACGCGCTATCGTCATGGCACCTCCACGGCGTGATCCCTGAACCATCCCTGCCCAGGATCGGGAGTATCGTTGCGCGGTAGTCAAGAAAGATTTGCGGGAGCGTGTGAGGATCGAACTCACCGCGGACTGTATTAGAGCCCGCCAGCGGGTTTGAAGCCCGTGAGCCACGCCAGTGACCATCCGCTCCCAGGTGGAAACCGGAATTACGGTTCCACGAGTATTTTTCCAGTATCTCCTTCGTGGACCTGACCGATCAGCGAAGCCGCCCCGACACCCTCGGCGTGCAGGGTTGCCAGCAGATCGGCGGCATCGTCATAATCGACGGAGATGATCAGTCCGCCCGAAGTCTGGGCGTCGTGGATCAGGATCGACTGCTCGTCGGTGAT
>JALGZU010000084.1 GCA_025774735.1 candidate division LCP-89 bacterium
GATTGTTTAGAACGGCGTTGTTCCTGTTTCTCAATGTATCCGCAAAGGCTTTTGAACTCGTCCATGGCCTCTCTAAAATGTGGAAAGTCAAGAGTCTGCAACCCGTCCGAAAGCGCTTTTTTAGGATTGGGATGAGTCTCAATCATGACGCCATCCGCTCCGGCGATCAAACCGGCCAGCATCATGGGAATAATAATATCACTCCGTCCCGTACCGTGGGAGGGATCCACGATTACCGGCAGACCCGACATCTTCTTCAAGATCGGGACGGAAGCGAGATCCAGTGTATTACGCGTCACCGTGTCGAAAGTGCGGATGCCTCGTTCGCAGAGCATGACTCGTTTATTGCCCTCTTTAAGAATGTACTCGGCTGCCGAGACAAATTCCTCTATGGTGGCCATGAAACTACGCTTCAGAAGAACCGGTTTGTCGGTGCGCCCGATCCTCTTCAACAGCGGGTAATTGTACATGTTGCGAGCGCCCACCTGCAGGACATCGGCGTATTTGCAGATCAGGTCGAGCTCTTCTTGTTCCATCACTTCTGTTACAGTCAACAAACCGGTCTCTTCGGACGCTTCTTTCAGGTGAAACAGTCCTTGCGGCCCTAGACCCTGGAAAGAGTGCGGTGAAGTGCGCGGTTTGTAGGCGCCTCCGCGCAGCATCTGAGCTCCCTGGGCTTTCACCTCACGTGCGATTTGAAGAAGTTGATCGCGGCTTTCTATGGAACACGGTCCTGCAATCATGATCTTCTGCCGGCCGCCGATCTCAAGTTTGCCGATTTTAAAACCAGGCATGGTTTCCCCGGATTGTTATCAGGAATGAACCATTAAGTCTAATGCTAAGATCTTCTTGAAGATCTCTTCTACTGCTTCGTCGTATATCGGCCCCTTGTTCTCTTCGATTACCCTCGAGATGACTTCATCTCCGCGCAGAGAGGCAAACAGCGGTTGGTCCGTCTTACCGGACAGCTTGGCGATGCGCTGTACCAGTTCCACACGCGCGTTGAGCAACTCGAGAATCTTCGAATCGACAGAGTAAACCCGTCTTTCAAGGGATTTGATTTCGTCATCAGCAAGCTCGTTCAGAGCGATGCGGGCCAGTTCTGCGTACGATACTTTCCCCGTTTCGGTCTTGGGCAGCTCCGATCGAATCTCAATCTGAATGGGGACTTTATAATCTGCCAGATGATCCCGGCAGAAAGCCCTGATGTCCTTGATATCCAGCTTGGTGGAAGGTTTGGGTACCACGAAAGCTTTTGGAGTCTCACCGCGCAGCGAATCCGGCAATGAAATCACCGCGGCTTCGTCGACATGGGGATGCTGCGAAAGCACAGTTTCGACTTCCAGAGGATAAACTTTCAATCCGGCGACCTTCATGAGCCCGCTTCGCCTACCGAGGAAATGATAGAAACCGTTTTCATCCCGCGTAACCATGTCACCGGTGTGACAGGCTCCATGATGGAATGTCCTTTCCGTCTCGTCGGGGAGGTTGAAATACCCATCGACGACACCCGGACCTGAGACGATCATCTCACCTGTCTCACCCTCATCTGCTTCTCTTCCGCCCGCTCCCTCAACGTGGACTTCATATCCGGGGCATGGTTTACCCATAGAACCGACCGTGTAATCACCGTCAGGCGGCGTCGCCAAGGCTACACCAGTCGTCTCGGTACTGCCCCACACGGGTAGAAGTCTCACCCCGAATGTGTCCTCAAATTCATGGCAGAAATCGGCCGAGGAGTGTACCCCCCCTGCTTCGGGAATTCGCAATGTGGAAAAATCGCATTCACCTTTCTTTGCCACTGGAAACAGAGACTTAAAAAAGGGCGGTACGGCCATTACCGTCGTTACTTTGAACTGCTCGATGGCGCGCCCGATCGTCTTGGGATACATGCTGTCCAGGAGTATGGTCGTCCCGTTCAGGTAAATCCCCCGGAAGAAGATTTCGTGGGGATGAGCATAGATGGGAAACATGCAGAGATGGACGTCGTCGCTGTTCAGTTTGAGCATTTCGACGGCGCCCTTTGTATTCCATAGCAGGTTGCCGTGGGTGGTGATGGCCCCTTTGGGAATCCCCGTCGTACCGGAGGTGTAATTCAGGTAAGCGACGTCGTCCTCATTGAGTTCAACACTAGGTGATTTGGAGGAGTCTTCTTTTAAAAGATATTCGTAAGAGATCGTCTTGCTGTTAGAAGAGCGGCCCGTCAGAATCACCTTGCCCTGCGGGTGTGAAGCGAAGAAAAACTTCTGCAGCAGGGGAAGGTAAATCGGATCGGCCACGACGGCAAAAGGATTCAACTGACTGAAGTTTGCGCGCAGTGTATCCGCCTTCAACCGCATGTTAATCGGTGCAATGATGCCGCCGGCGCGAATGACGCCCAGGAAAGTGACCACCGCTTCGATGGACTTGGGCAGGAGCATCGCCACGCGGTCGCCGCGCTGCAGACCGAGGTTCAGCAGGCCATTCGCCAGAGCGTTAACCTGCGAGTTCAACTGATCGTAGGTCAGGCTCTCATTGATAGTGAGGATTGCGAACTTTTCGGGGCAGCTCTTCGCCGCCCTCTCAAGCATGCGATCCAAATTCATCGGACACCTCGGTCTTGTTTCTTTAAGTTTATAATTTAATCAAATATAGACCCAAAGTCAATTAAAAACTTACTTTGGAGCATCCTACTTCAGGAAAATTCCCTTTACGGCATCGATCCGGTCCCCCATCTCCAGGGCGAAAATGTAGACCCCTGATGCCATACCGGAATTGAAACGGTAATCGATATAGCGGACACCGCCGGGAAGTGTACCAAACGAAACTGCATCGACGGTTTGACCCCGGAGGTTGTAGATCGTCAAATCCACCGGAGCCTCATGCGGCAATGCCAGAATCAGGCGGGCCCTGTTATTGAACGGATTCGGTACCGGTCCGGTGACTTTGAAGGTTTCGGGCAGAATTACGCCCGGCGTGGGGACAAGACCCGTCGAAACCTCGAACCAGTCCATGATCGCCGTCAGAAACTCCTGCCGGTTCGTAGCACCTGAACCGGAAACTCCTTCAAGGCCGAACGAGAGGAAAAGCGATTTGTAGCTCCCGTCCCTGCGCACGGCGGCTCCGGGATGGTCAGCAACGTTGTAATGCATGGATAATTCCCCCGGAAAGATCGGGGAAATAATGTCCGTTGAGTTCTGGTTTCCCGCGCCACCGGCTCCGGGAAACAACAATTGCATTCCGGCCGTCAAGGGATCGCCCTCTATCCCGAGCACCTCCCACATAGGGGAATGCGAACTGTCAAACGCAGCCCCGAGGTAATCCGACAAAAATGGATCCGGAGTGATATATTCTGCAATATTCTGCCCGCTCAATAAGAGGTTACCCCCCTGATCTAGATACTCGGCCAGGAGTGTTCGTTCGGAAATAGTCAGAGCGCTGTCCGTCTCATCTCCCGTGAGCCAGATGGCTGCTTCAAATTCGTTCAGGATACTGCCGATGCTCCCGACCTGTTGAACGGCCCAGTGATAGACGTCGTAGCCGGCGTTGGCTAAGGGGACGGCATAGCTGGTATCGTAAACTTCTCCACCATCATCGTCCACCAGCACCACCGGAGCAGGATTCAAATCGAAATCGAGGACGACAGTCTGGTCCGGGGCGACCGCCACATCTAATGCCTCCCTGTCTGTATATGGCGGTGCCGGATCGACCACCACCCGGTAAGACCCTTCGATGACGTTTGCAGTATATAAGCCTGTACCCGGATCCGTCGAAGTGTTGTAATAGGGCAGTTCCGGAGGTTGACCCTCCAGGTAGAAAAGCAAATCAGCCGAAATCGGATCCGCCGTCATTGCGTCTGACACCGTCCCCTGAATCTGCCCCCAGCCGAGAACCTGAACTGCTAAAGTCTGAGTATCGTTCGCACTGACGACGCCTCCCGGGGAGACGGTCATCGTCAATTCTGCCAAACCTGGATCAGCGGGAGTCCACTGACCCAGGAAGAGAGTGTCGACGTCGACGGCATCCAGATAAGTTGAATCGGACGAAGCCGTATAGGCGCCGCTGATTTCCACCGCGACGCTGTCAAATGGAGCCAGCGCACTGAAATGTCCCACCAAGACGGTGACATCATATGCTTCACCCTGAGCGATGGGGGCTGTAGTGTCTGGCTGCAGGAATCCGAGTGCCATGACGTCGGCGGCGAGGTAGTCGGAGTAGAATGATTCCATACCCATATAATCCAGGTAGCAGGAAACCCAACTCTGGTCTATCGAGTCAGGATCCAGTGAATTCGCCATGATGCCGCCGTCGTTATCAGTATCTTCATCCAGAAGAGTATCCACCAGTGCGAAGGCTCGGCCGACCCACTGGGGCTCCGTCAAGATCGCGGAACTGGCGTGATAGGCGTGGGCGTACCAAACATTCCAGGAATTGTTCCACCCCCCTGGCACACCGACGGCATAGGTATCCAGGTAGGGTAAATATTGTGGCAGCCAGAGCTGCCCGGCAACCGGATCGGCGGTAAAGACGGAACGGCAGACACCCCAGAGCGCCGTCCCGCCGCACATGGCCCAGTCCTCGTTGTTCCAGAGCCGGTCAGGATCAGCTTCTATCCAGGCCTGCACGTCCGCACCGATGGACAGGGAGCTGTCCACGGCTTCCTGATCGCCCTGTTCGATACCGTATTCGTACAATGTCCCCGCACCCCACCCTTCGACCAGGGGATGAAGTTGTGCCCAGGTTCCGCTATAGGGCAGGCGATGGTTCATAATAAACCAGGCGCAGGAATCGGCGTACCAGAGGAAACTGTCATTACCGTAGATCTGCCGGTATTTTGATTCCGCCACCAGCGCCCAGCCGCAGTTGTGGACGCTGTAATAGACGGACGTCGGTCCGCCTTCGTCATACGCCGGGAAATTCATGGTGTAGGTCCAGGCAGCCAACACGTTGTCGCGGTACCTGTCCGGATCACCGGTCAGTTCGGCGTAGGTACACCAGACCCGGATGGCTTCCTGGGTGTTGTCCGTCTCGATGATGTTCCAACGGGTCGTCTCGCCTTCGTGGAGACCTCCGAAGTTGATCGTGGCGGTCGTGTCCTGCATCGTGACCAGGAAATCGCAGATCTGTTCGTACTCGGACAGGATGTTGTACTCATCCAGCCAGGCAGGAGTGATTGCGATTCGAGGAGCGACCGGTTGCCCTGCTTTCATGGCTTGATGCGTCCGCATGTCGTTCTCAGTCCAGTGAGGAGTCGCACTCACTCGGGTTGGATTTGCTAATAACAGGCACAGCAAAACGACGATCATGAACATGCTTTGCTTTCTCATAGTTCTTTCCCCGGATTGAGGATATCACGAAAAACCCCCACTCTGCCACTCAGAATGGGGGTTTCCCATTTCAGTAATATAACTCGGCGCAGTCCGGATAAACCCCCGGAACTACTTCAGCAGGACCATCTTCTGGGTTTTCTGACCCCATGGTGATGACACCTTGGCAAAGTAGAGTCCGCTGGAAACCGTCCCGGCATTCCAGAGCAGACGGTGTTCACCGATTCCCAGTTCACCCTCGTACAGATCGGCCACCATGCGTCCCATCATATCGAAGACTTCGATATGCACCTGGCCCGTGGCCGGCAGGCTGAAGGAGAGTGCCGTGGAGGCGTTGAAGGGATTGGGATAGTTGCCGTTAATGACGAAACTCTCAGGCCGGACGGTGGGATCGGACACGATCACACCCGCTCCGCCGACGTCGTACACTTCCAGCGAATAGCCGTCGGCCAGGAGAGCCGTACCTGTACCCGTCAGAGCGACGTTGTAAGCCATACCGGGTGAATCGTAGGTCGAGATCAACATCGGGCTGGACGGGGTACTCACATCGTAGGAGCTTACACCTGTGGCGGAGTGGGCCACGTAGAGGATATCGCCGCTTAAAGCCACGTCCTGCGCGTCTCCGCTCAACGGCACGGTGGCCAGCGATGTAATGTTCGCCGGATCGGTCGCATCCAGAACCATTAAACCTTCTGAACCGGCTGCGACGTACACGATATTTCCGCTTACTGCTGTGCCTTGCGGGGTAGTAATTGTGTAACTACCAAGCCCTGAGGGATTTATCGGATCGGTTAAGTCGTATACAAATACGCCTGCACCCGTTATGGAAGCGTAAAGCATACCATCCGAAATTGTGACGTCATCGGCACCGTTTGAACCAGATATCCATTGCCCTGAAACGAGGCTGGGTGCCATCGGAGTGCTTATATCAAAGTACTCTACCGCATGATCCCCGAAATCATTGGCTACATAGATGTAATCACCCCATATGGCCATATCACGGTAACCGGCTTGCCCGGCCGCCGGTGTGCCCGCTACAGGAGTCGTGGGATCGGTGATGTCGTACACGAAGAGTCCGCCTACGGCATCCAGGGCGTAAGCGTAGATCCCGTTAACGAGGACGTCCCAGTACTCCTCCTCCGCATCCACAGTGGTCAGGCTGTCCGGTGCAGAAGGATCTGTGATATCCAGAACGGTCATCCCGGCATTGAAGTTGGCCACATACGCGTAGTTGCCATCGACAAAGGCAGCCCTGGCACCGCCGGGTTCCGAATAGGTATCAATGTAGGCAGGGCCAAACGCCGTCGACACATCCCAGATTTCAACCCCATCGACGCCCATGAAAGCATAACCGGTCGTGCCGTTGGCTTGGACTCCGATGCAGGGTGCAGCTGTCTGAGTGATCGAGGCGATCATCACGGCACTGGTCCAAAGAATTTCAAATCCCGCACTGCCCTCAGCGATCATGACATAGTAGTACAATGTCCCCTGATAGTTGTATTCATAGGCCGAGAGGGCGGTCGCAGCTCCCGTCGTGCTGATTACACCGCCAGTCAGAGTGGGATTTGTTGGATCGGTGATATCGATAGTGACGAGTCCAGGATTCCCCAGCGCAATGTAGAGCGAATCCATCGCAGGGTGGAAAGCAAGATCCAGTGCTGATGCACCGGGATTAGACCACCCACCAGCCAATGTGGGATTCTCAGGAACACTCACATCGAGCACTACCAGACCAGCCGTATCCGCGGCCATGTAAAGATGATCTCCTCTGTAGGCGATTTCATGGATAGCGAGGGCAGGATCGGCATAGGTCCCAATGATCGTGGGATTCGTATTATCCTCCACACTAACGATCACCATTCCCACTCCATCGACACCGCAGTACACCAGGAAGCTGTCCTGATGCTGCGCGGCGACATTCCAGCAGGCACCACCCAAATCAAGAGTCGCTCTGATAAACAGCGAATCGGGATCCCAGGTATCTACAAAAGTGACACCTGCATCGCCTTCCGCGATCAAGAAACCATCGTCTTCGACGTAGGCAGCGACGTAGCCGCCTTCGTAAGCCAGTCCTGGTGTTGCGACTAAATCCAGCTCGCTGAAACCCGGTAAGGCAGCACTGGCGGATGCTTTAATGCCATAGGATGTGAAGAGATAGGCATTACCTGCACCATCGAATCCGATTGCATTCCACTCGTTAGCAATCAAATTCGAAGACTGGGGCGTGAAGCCCTGCGCTGCCGGTGTAAAGCCAAAGGCCATCATAACCAGGCAAATGGTAAGAATTGTTACTGTACGTTTCATCTCGGTCTTCCTCCTCGGAGATAAATTATTTGTACCTTGATTATCTGTGTTTTTTCTGCTTTCTAATAGTAGTACAATTCTAATGAAACACCGCTAATAAAGCAAGCGAATTCTCGCAAATTTATTCTAACAATTGTAATACAGGGCGATTTCGTGAGGGTGAGGCCGGTTGCGCACTTCCAGGAATTCCTGCTGCACCTTATAGTCGATCCATGTTTCGATCATACCTTGGCTGAAAACATCCCCTTCCAGCAGGAATTCGTGATCCTCTTCAAGTGCTTTCAAAGCCAGGTCCAGTGAAGCCGGGAGGCCCTTGATCTTCTTTTTGAGTTCTTCGTTCTCGGGTGCAAACAGATTCTCATCGAAGGGACCGAAGCCGAGCTCCGTCGGATCGAGATTCTTCCTGATACCGTCGATGCCCGCCATGAGCATGGCGGCCATGGCGATATAGGGATTACAGGTGGCGTCCGGAGGCCGGAATTCGATGCGCTTCTCCATCGGTTCCTGCGTATACTTGGGGATGCGGATGGCGGCGGAACGGTTCGCCAGCGAGAAGAACAGGTTCACCGGCGCTTCGTAGCCCGGCACCAGGCGTTTATAAGAATTCGTGGCCGGATTGGTCAAGGCCAGGAGCGACGCTCCATGCAGGAGAATGCCAGCGATATAGGAGAGTGCCGTTTTCGACAGCCCTGCATACCCCCTGGCATCGTAGAAGAGGGGCTTATCGCCCTTGAAAAGATGCTGGTGGAAATGCATGCCGGATCCGGGTTGGCGGTACAGCGGTTTGGGCATAAAGGTGGCGGAAATTCCCCAGGCATCAGCGGCCATCTTGACGAAATACTTGATCATCATGGAGACGTCGCCCATGCGGGTCAGAGAGCCCAGGACGACCTCGATCTCCTGCTGTGTGGGGCAACCGACTTCGTGATGGTGATAGTGCACCTCAACGCCGACGGACTCAAGGTGCTGGGTTATCTCGTTGCGTAAGTTGAAGTAACGGTCCTGCGGGGGGATGAGATGATAGGCGCCGTTGCGGAAGAAGCCGGGATCGTGAGACGATGCTTCCAGGTTGGAAATCGCTTCGTCTTCAGGATGATCGATCGGGTCGAAGAGATAGAATTCGAATTCCGGCCCCCACTGCGATCGGTCGGCAATACCGGTCGATTTTAAGTATGCCTCTGCTCTGCGGGCGATGGCACGCGGATCGCGCTGGAACTGCACTTTGGAATCCGCTTCAGCGATGTTGCAGATCAGCGATAGCGTGGGGACGTCCCAGAAGGGATCGATAAACGCGGTCGATGGTTCCGGTACCAGGACCATATCCCCGGATTCCAATGCTTTGAAGCCGGGAGTGGAAGAACTGTCGAAACCGATGCCTTTCTCAAGTCTCTCCGCCGCGGCATGTGATGCGGGTATGGAGAGATGATGCCAGCCGCCGAAAAGATTCGAATATTTTAAATCGACCGTGACGATGTTCCGTTCGGCGATGAAGCGTTCGATGTCCGTTAGTTTCTTAAACACGCAGGTCTCCAGGATGTATAGCCAGGTCGCTCAGTACGATGAGAAGAGTTTCCCCCAATCGCTCGCTTGAAATTCATCGACGTATTTTTTCGCCTTGAACGGGTACCAAAAATAATCGTGGTAGAAGAAGCTCGCCCATATGAAGAGATAGACCAGGGGGGTGTGAAACATCAGGTGCTGGAGCTTCTTCAGGGGACCAAACCAGAAGAGATCTCCCCCGGTGGATGCCAGGTTATCTCCAACCTGGAAGTTGAAATTCCAATCCGAGATGTCCTCGCCCAAAACTTCGATCTGCTCGATATCTCCACAGCCCAAACCGCGTTCGTGGGCGAGCCTGATGTAGGGAAGCTCAAGGGGATCGAAACCCATGATCTTCGCTGCTAATGCGTCGATTGCGACCGAATCGGCCGAAGCGAGGATGATGTCTTTCTTCACGGGTACCATGGTGCGTGGACCGGGTCCGCTGCCACAGTGAGTTCCGTCCATGGTGGCGAAAATGCCCGAATGAATCTCCTTCTGGATCATCATAGTGGCGCCGTGTATTCAGGAGCCCACCGAAGGCGTTCTTCATGGCGCCCGTGGTAGTTGTATAGATGTGCGTTTTAACGGTGGGCAGATGAACGATGTTCTTATCGAAGAAGAAGTCGGGAATCAGAAAACCCTTGGGGAAGATCTTCTGTAAAACCAGCAATTCGCCCTTCGGTTCATAAGTCACCCAACGCATGTCTTCGGGTTTGAAGTTGTACCGGACTTCCACGTCGTGTTTGGCGAAGACACTCATATACCGGTTTAACCTCTCGCCTTTGTAGGCGTTAGTGACTACCGTTTTGTTCTGCACGCAGACTAGATTTTCGTACCCGGCCCTGCGCAACCCGACGATGGCCGCTTCCAATTGCCAGGGAGTGGTGTTCGCCCCTGGGTAGGCAAAGTGCCAGCTGATATTGTCCTTAAGGATGGTGGGTTTCGTTCTGTCCAGTGCCTGGGAAAGACCGGCCATTTCCTGCGCTCGCACGTAATCTTCGACGACGGTTTCAGGTCTGGTTTTCAGTACTACTACACTGCTCTTACTGGAATCTTTCACCTCATCTGTGTTGCCCGAAGCTTCGAACGGACCGGGAGTGTTCTGATTTGTCGGGTGTTCCATATATCCTTTTAAGTGATAAGAGTATTAATTTAAGTAAAATTATCGATTAAATCAAGTTTTTTCATGCTTCCGCTTCGATGGACAATTTAAAATACAGAATCTCCGTCATACCTCTGTTCAACAGGTACAGCGAGTTATCACCAGCAGATATTGTGCTTGACAAGAACCGTTTTTTTTCTTACCTTTTTTGATTACAGTAACTTTTCACGCTCATCACACGGGAAAAGCTCGGCTTTACCACCGAGCGGAAACAAATCTCCATTTTTACCGTATCTCTTGAAAATAAGCTCAGAGCGAGATACGATCATTAGCGAAATCCAGCGCGGGATTGTCATGCGAAAAATAATAAGCACTCCACTCATACTTTCACTGATAACTGTCTTAGCCGTTGCAGCGCCGAAAAGTGCTAAGAATACCATCAGCGAGGCGATTCTAAAAGCTCACGTGGAATTCCTGGCTTCACCCGAACTTCAGGGACGGGGCGTGCCGGGTCTGGGTTCAGGCATTGCGCAGCGCTACATCGCTACCCGCTTCGAAGAGTTTGGACTGGAGCCGTTGCCGGATTTCTCGGGCTATTATCAGAGCGTCCCCCTCGTCGTCGGCAGAACCGATTACCTGAATTCGGGGATCATAGTGGAGCGGAATAGTGGCGCTGTAAAACTGACGGCAAACGTAGACGTCTTCTTCTTCCCCAAAGGCGGGCGGGATGTGGATATAAGTGCTGAAGCAATCCTCGGCGGGTACGGAATCCATGCGCCGGAGCATGGATACGACGATTTCGCCGGGATCGATCCCGCCGGGAAAATTCTGGTGGCATTCAACGGTGAACCCAAGAATGAAGACGGGTCATCCGCTCTCAGCGGCGAGAAGAGATCGAGGTATACGAATTACCTGATCAAAGCCGCCAAAGCTCAGAAACTTGGGGCGCTGGGTTTAGTGCT
>JALGZU010000515.1 GCA_025774735.1 candidate division LCP-89 bacterium
CGGCCGCGTTGGTGTTCCGGGACCTCTTCGATGTCCGGTACAGCGAGTTCTACGAAGGCCTCCTGAGTTTTGGGAGCGACCATCGAAATTCTCTCATTGGCCAGGAATTGAACATTCTCGATGACGTTCTCGATAACGTTCTCGCCGAGGTTGGCTTTGACCAGTACCTGCCCCAGTTCTCAAGCATCACGTGGCCGCCAGAAGAGGCGTCTTTCTTGCGGCTTTCCGAGCAGATCGACGAGCTTTATGAGGAGTTTGTTTGGTTTGCCCAAAGGTTTTGTCAGAAACGGAACATTGAATTTGACCGTTCCCTGCTGGAGGACCTGACCCGGTATCAGCGGACGACCCTCGTTCACTATGAGACCGATGGAAATTCGCAGATTGAGCTGCGGAGCAACCTCCACGAGTATCTGAGAGGGTTGATGCTCAATCAGCCTGTGAAGTTGGAGGGTGGACGTTTCATCTACGAAATCGAAAATCACCTGAATCTGAACGGCGATAAGGAACGGTTCGCCAGGGAAGTGTTCTGGTACGGAAGAAAGGGGGGAAGGTACGCTTATGGCGTCAAAAGCCTTCCGTCTCTCGCCGGTGGCCAGCCAAAGCGGAAGACTTCATCCTCCAACGGTTTTCATCCCGCCCATATCGAAGTTTCAGCAAACCAAGGGCTCGGTGCTTAGGGAAGGCTTGTCGCTGTCGCATTCACGGCCGGGCGGATTATCCCGAAACATGTTTTGGGTCATCCAATATGAAGATACTTCACTTAGGTCATAACAAGGAAAAATACCTGAGTGGCTACTATTACCAGGACTATATCCGCCTGCTTCAGCTAAACCATGACGTTTTCTGCTACGGCCAGGGCTATCCCGGATACGATCCGGGGGATCGCATCGAGGACGTCTATCAAAAGACGGGGGGAAGACCGAATCTCATTGTTGTAGGCGCCTCTTGGGAGCGCGACGATCATCCAACAGAGTTCGACCCTCACCCCGCTATCCAGCTGGACCAAGTAGACGTTCCCAAAGTCATGTTTCTCAACAAGGAATACAAGAAGCTGGACCAGAAATACGCATATATCGAAAAGAACGGCATCAGCCTGGTCCTAACCGTCCTGCGCTCTGTTGCGCTCAGTGCCTCGATAGAGGGCGTAAGGTTCCTCCACTTCCCGTTTCCGGTCAATATCGACCTGTTCAAAGATTACGAGACGCCTCAGCCGGCCGATTTCGGCTTCTCGGGCGCCATGGACAGAAATCCATTGCGGCAGCAAATTCGGGACTATCTGAGCCGCCCCTATTTTCAGGGTCTCAAATTGTATTGGGCGGAATGGGGGTCGAACCAGATCACGGCGGGCGAGCAGTACGCGCGCGTCATCAACCTCTGCAAGGTGTACATGTCGACTCCTTCCTGCCACGGGATCGTCAGCCCCCGGCACTTTGAGGTGATGGCCTGCCGGAGGCCTCTGCTCTGTTCGGAATCAGACGAGTACCAAGGCGTGTTCGAACCAGGTGTACATTGCGTGACCTTCTCGAACGACCTCTCGGATTTCAGGGAAAAGTTGTTCTGGCTTCTCGAAGACCATGAGGCCCGTGAGCGAATCGCTACCAAGGGATACGAGCATGCCCGGGCAAATCATTCCATTGGTGCAAGAGCCCGAACGTTCGAGAATGCCCTGGCGGAAGTCTTTAGCCTAACAGTGTAAGAGTGACACCATATTGAAACCGATTTCCCCCTCAGCTTTTTCCTCGCTTACCTTCTGGAGAGTCCGGCCTTGAGGATCTGTATCTTCACGAGGACAATGCCCGCCCACCGGGGCGGTAATTCCATGTTCAATCCATGTTTGATTGGAATGGGAATGGCCAAGCGGAATCATCAAGTGACGATTCTCACCACGTCGAGACCGGATGGTGTCGAGATGGAGGAGCCTCTTCCTGGGCTAAGAATTCACTATATCAAAGATACACTTCCTGATCGCTATTCCGAACCGTATTGGATACAAAGCGCATTAAAGTTTGACGAATTACACAGTGTGAGTCCATTCGATGTTGTGAGTTCTGACAGCGATGCGGGATTTGGATGGATTCAGATCAGCAAGTTTAAGGATGCCGTACCCTTCGTCACAGTCAAGCACAATACCCTTTCCACCCTAAACGACATGATCAGGTTTCAGGAAAATATTGATGGGGATCGAGCGCGCCTTTTTAACGAAGAGTGGTTTCAAAAGGTGACTCGACCTGTGATGTTGAGGGCGGACGCTATCATTTGTGATTCACGGGCGATCGCCGATGCGGTGCATCAGGATTGCCCGGATACGGACGGAAAACTTCACGTGGTTTATCACAGCGGGGTCGAATTGGATAGGTTTCGTTCCAATGAAGCGGCAGCCAGTCAGATCAGGAACGAGCTCAATTTAGACAAAGAAAAGGTCGTTCTTTACGTGGGGCGCCTATCTCACGAAAAAGGGGTCGATT
>JALGZU010000516.1 GCA_025774735.1 candidate division LCP-89 bacterium
CCCGCGACGAAGCTGCCGCGATGCGGGGTGGAAATGAACACGACGCGAGAGACCTCCGGAAGGGGCTCCAGAAAAAACCCTTTTTTCAATAATTCGCGGGTGCTGTCGGACAGCTCGAGTTCGTCCAGTGGTTTCCGACTCACAGCATTCCAGAGGCGATCCCCTGTGCTGATGGCCTGCATTTTGACCAATAGCCCTCCCTGGCTGTGCCCGATCAACACCATCCGCCGCAAAGCCAGGTCATCCCCCTCAGGATCCACCTGCGCCACCGCTGCGGTCAAGGCTTCGCGCAATTTCAGCGAGGACAAGACAACGGGATCCCCGGATTTGTAATTGAAGAACCAGAATTGAAAGCGGCGCCGGATTTGGGGATCGCCGATAAGACGATTATACATTTCCCCCCAGCGGAGCGGGCTTGACGCGGTGCCGTGGACAAAGACTACCGGGATGAGGCCGGGATGATACGGCGTGGAGGAAACGAGTGGAGGTGGTTTCTCTGCTCCCGCAAGCCGACCCAGGAATTCCAAGAGCTCGAGCTCCATAATCGGGATACCTGTGAAGGTGAGCGCTAATGCCGCCGACGGCTCGTTCTCGAGGGGAACCTCTTCTCCGGCGATTGAGACGGACTCCTTGTCCCAGGCCAGGTGAACTTCAAGCGTTCCTGTCAGAGGGCGCTCCTGAACAAGATGCTCTCTGGCTTTAGGAATCCGGAGCAATGCAGTCAGAGGAACCTTGAGTCGAGGCGCCACCGTGAACTTGCCCGTAGCTGAATCATCGAGGGGTCTCGTCGAGGCCGCAAGCGGAGAGCCCAGTCCGGCCATGCGATACCGCATCGCGAATCCCTCCACCTCCAACTCAGAAGTGGGCGTTAACTGAAACAGCTCGCGATCTCGCGTACGCAAGGCGTCCTGATTAAATGCCACCTCGATCGACCCGAAGGGCAGAGTGAACATGCCCCCTCTTAGGATGATCTCCGATCCGTCTTCAGATTCGAATGAACTCGCCAGGGCCCAATTATACAGGTCCGCCGCAGTGCGTAGGCGCGGATCGAAGCGCCCGGGGGCCAGGCCCACCCCCTCAGGAAAAAGAAAGGCATAGGCGTAGACGACTGCGGCCAGGTCGTACTCGGGACTCCTGGCATCTTTCCCGTGGAGAAAGGAGAGTTCGGCGAGGGCGAATAGGAGGTCGGGATTCCCCTGTTCCTCGACCATGGTCCGGTGCAATTCTGTAAGGGCGGCTTCGGGATGCGCATTGAACTCATCGAAGAGGCCGTGCTCGTAGAGGACATTACGCGTCGGCCAGCTCGCTTCCCCGGTGGTGACCGCGCTCCTACCGAGATCAGCTTGGGCCTGGGCGGGAGGAACTCGGATGGCTTGATAGGGGCTTGCGCATGCCCCTAGGAACAGACAAAGGACAACCAGGAGAATTGGGCCACAGAGCTTTCTCCATTCCCATTTAAGGTTGGCACGTCGTAAATTTTTCCAAACAGCTTGTCTATAAAATCGGACCTCGGGAAGACGGATGCTGGAAGAGTCATGATCAAGATTTGCGGGTCGTTCCATTAATTCATTTTCCCATCATTGAGGTAAATGTAACACCAAGTCTGCGTCTAAGACCGCCAATCTAATTGGCTGTGTAAGGAGAGGGCCCAACTCGAAGTCAAGCCGTGGGTTGAATAATTTATCCATCTCCAACCATTTGACTAACACCGATTTGCAAGTTGGGGAGATTTTTCCTTTTGCGAAACAAAACGATGCAACAGATTGCCATAATGCCCAAACCAAATTGACGAGTCAACGACTTCTGAGTAAACTTTAATTTCCAGTTGGTAGAGGGTTAATCGCTAACAGGCCAGAGAATTGCCATACCATTACCTCCAGAGAGTACGGCAAATAGGTACTCCTCTCCCACTCCGCGTTGGCATTTTCTGGTTCACGGTCACTGATGAGTCGGGTCGGATCTCACGTGTTCATTAATCCCTAGAGTAGAGCTAACGGGCCGAAGAAAAACTCAGGGTGGCCAAGCAACTAAGGTGAGCTTTTGATCCTTAAAATACTGGCGTGGCCGTTGATCGTGTTGGGCATTGCCTGGGCTGCGCTCGCACTGTTGATCGATGGCCCGACGAACTTCTTGCTGGCAGCGATCCTTGCGATTACGTTCAGCGCCGGGGGCCTGATCGTGCCGGCTTTTGTTCGTCCTTTTTCCCGGGCAGTACTTGTGGTTGCTTGCGGATTGTTTCTGGTCGTGGTCTGGTGGAGTCAGCTTACGCCACGAAATGACCGGGATTGGACTCCCGATGTGGCTCGCCTTCCCCGAGCCACAATCGAGGGAAACCGCATCACGATCGAAAACGTTCGTAACTTCGATTACCGGAGCGACGCGGACTTTACGGAGCGCTGGGAAACGCGCATCTATGACTTGGACAAGGTCCGCAGCTTCGACATGTTTCTCACCTTTT
>JALGZU010000517.1 GCA_025774735.1 candidate division LCP-89 bacterium
GGATGCAGCGAAATTTGAGGCGGCAGCACACCGTTATGCGGATCTGTCGGACAACGAATACGGTGTTGCCCTCTTGAACGACTGCAAGTACGGCTACAAAGTGCATGACTACACCCTCGACTTGAATCTGCTGCGGGCGTCCACCTACCCCGATCCCGACGCGGACCAGGGGCGGCATAAATTTACTTACAGTCTGCTGCCTCATCGCGGGGATCTGATCCGTTCGCCGGTCATCCAACAGGCGGCTCAATTGAATCATCCCCCCGTGATGTTCAGCGGATACAAGGCTAAAGAAGCTGTTTCCCCCTGGAAGCTCGAAGGCGATGGATTGTCTTTGGAAGCTGTGAAAAAGGCGGAAAAGGAAGGGTGCGTAATCCTGCGCATCGTGGAGACGAAGGGGTGTCATTCGTCCGGAACGCTGACTCTCGCTGACAGAAAGGCAACCCTGGTCGAAACCAACCTGATGGAATGGGAGGATGGCGAAGCCGTCTCCTGCGACCAACCGGTCGAGTTGCGATTGAAACCGTTCGAGATCAGGACTTATAAAGTGAAGTGATCTCAGTAGATCACCTGATACAGAGAGGTTATTTTGTGAAGAGGATCAGTATTATCCCTCAGCCTTTCTCAATCGAGGAAACGGACGACGTCTTCATCCTGGACAAATCGACACTCATTTTAGCGCCGGAAGGTGATATTAAGACATTCCTGTGGTGCCGGTTTTTGATGGGACTATTTATGTCCACACATAAAGTGGCCCCGAGGTACGGCTTCGGCACCCCTTTTGCGGACAAGAAGCCAATCCTGTTGTCCGTCGATCCGACGCTGGAGCACCTGGGTCCCGAGGGCTACCGGCTGTCAGTTGAGAGCCAGAAAATCGAATTGACCGCTTTTGACCATGCCGGCATTTCAAGAGGCATTCAAACTTTCCTGCAACTGGTGCCCCCGGATGCGAAAGGAAAAGTGCCGTTACCCGGCGTTAAAATCGAAGACCGCCCCCGCTTCAGATGGCGCGGCATGCACCTGGACGTAGCGCGTCACTTTTTCCCACTGGAAGATATTTTTGGGTACCTCAGTCTGTTGGCTCTGCACAAGATGAACGTCTTTCACTGGCATCTTACGGATGATCAGGGTTGGCGGATTGAAATAAAAAAATATCCCCGGTTGACCAAAATAGGCGCCTGGCGCAGAGCAGAGGGCGGGGCTGGATACGGCGGTTATTACAGTCAAGATGACGTGCAGGAAATCGTCCACGCTGCGAAGCGGCATCACATCACCATCGTCCCCGAAATCGAAATGCCGGGGCACTGCACGGCAGCTCTGGCCGCCTACCCGAAACTCTCCTGCAGCGGCGGTCCCTTCGACGTGAAAACAGGGTGGGGGATTTTCGACGACGTCTATTGCGTCGGGAAAGAACGGACCTTCAAATTCCTGCAGAATGTTCTGGATGAAGTGATGGAACTGTTCCCGGGGGAATACATCCACATCAGCGGGGATGAATGCCCCAAAACGCGCTGGAAAACCTGCCCTTCATGTCAGAAGAGAATCAGAACTGAAGGATTAGCCGACGAAAATGAGTTGCAGAGTTATTTCATCAAGCGGATTGGGAACTACCTTTTATCGAAGGGGAAAAAGCCGATCGGCTGGGATGAGATTTTAGAAGGCGATCTGCCAATCGATACAACGGTCATGGCCTGGCAGAACATCGCACGCGGTGTGAAAGCGGCCAAGAGGGGGCACGATGTCGTCATGACTCCACGGTCGCATTGTTATTTCGACTACTATCAGGCCAAAGAGGATGAACCAGAGGCTATCGGCGGATTGCTACCGCTGGAAAAGGTGTATGATTACGAACCGATTCCACCGGAATTGTCTCCGGAAGAAGCCAAGCATATTCTGGGCGCCCAGGGCAATGTCTGGACGGAATACATGCCCGATTCACATCAGGTGGAATATATGGCGTTTCCGCGCATGTGTGCCCTAGCGGAAGTCCTCTGGTCTTCACGATCATCCCGCAACTGGGATGATTTCCAGGCGAGATTAATGCAGCATTGCAAGAGACTGGAGCGGTTGGGAGTGAATTACCGAAGGCTGGATTAGATTCTATGCCATGAAGCCTCTTCATGCCATCAGGACCTCATCGATCCCTTGCGTGATTAATCCAAAGGTCGAAGATTCAAGTCCTTCTCTCGCTGTCTCATCACAAACAGAAAGGTGGTTCATTCTGTACGTCTAAATTCGGTATCGTTTTGAACGATCAGTGCGTTTTCTTCTGGACTTTCTATCATTTAGTCATTATCATTGCAGACAATTCCAAAATGCGCGACTAACTGGGAGTGAACCAGAATGACAGAATCGAAACCTTCAATGATATTTTTCCTTGTTCTTTTTATTTCGTCAGCTTTCTTTTCACACCTCCATGCGCAGGAGCCTTACTCTCCCTCAGATACGACAAAAGTAG
>JALGZU010000518.1 GCA_025774735.1 candidate division LCP-89 bacterium
GGGTTGAACGATTTCTCCTGCGCCGGGTTGATCATCACTGTCACTGCAGCCGGTCAGCTTTAAACAGCCCAAAAAGACGAACCAGGGGAGAAATCTCAGTAGTATTGAGCGCATCTACTTTTTGAAAATCCGGTATCGCAATATAGTCAGAATAAAGGTAAAGAATAGAGGTAAAAAAGTCAAGGAGGAATAAGGGTGACATGCGTGCGAAGGTCGTGTGGATTGCCGGGTCTTTACCCGGGAAGGATTCTCGCTGCAACGATGCTTTTTGGAACAAGGAACGGTGGCGGGGAGTAAGGCAGAGAAACCCGCCACAGTTAGTAGAACCGCTCAATTTGTCATGATACTTCTCTGAATAGGGAACCGGCCTTTGACTAAAATCATCGCTCGTTTGAGGGGCTTCGGTTCAGAAGCCTGGTCGTGGACGTCTTACGATTTCGCTAATTCGGCCTTCGCCACCTCGATCACGGCGGTCATTTTCAGTAAGTACTACGCAGGCGTCATCGCCGGAGGACCACAGGGCACCGATTTCAACCTGTTCGGATACGAGTTTAACCTGCCTGGCGCCGCTCTCTTCCAGTTCGCGGTCATGCTGGGCACTATCCTCACCGTGGTGATCAGCCCCTTCGTGGGCATTTTCGCCGATCTCACCGGTTCGAAGAAAAAACTGCTCATCGCGGTGACCGGCATCGGAGGTCTTTCCACGGCGAGCCTCGCCTTCCTGAATCCCGGAGATGCCATCACTGGAGGCATCTTCTACGGCATCGCCCTGTGTATGTTCCTGCTCGCCCTAAACTTCTACAACGCCTTCCTCCCCCAAATCTGCTCGGCCGGTGACATCGGCCTGGTATCCGGAATCTCCTGGGCAATCGGCTACATCGGCGGTGGGATCTGCCTGCTGCTGAACCTCATCATGCTCGAGAGTCCCGAGCTGCTGGGCTTCGAAGCCGGCACGTTCGGAGTGGGTCACGTCATCCTCAGCGTGGTTCTCTGGTGGTGGCTGTTCTCACTGCCCACCTTCATCGGTGTCCGCGAAAGACCGCCGCGACCCACTTCGGAGAGACAGAGCGCAAGTCCCCGCGAGGTATTCCGGAACCTGGTTCGAACGCTGGGACAGATGAGGCGCTTCAGGCAACTCTGGATCTTCCTCCTGGCCTACCTCTTCTTCACCAACGGCATCGAGACGACCATCACATCCGCCGCCATCTTTGGAGACCAGGAGCTGCATATGAGCACGGGATCGCTGATAAAATTGTTCCTGCTCGTGCAGTTTACGGCTTTTCCGGGAGCGCTGTTTTTCGGCTTTCTCGTGGACCGCATTGGAAACAAAAAAGCGCTCAGCCTGGCCCTGGCCGTGTGGGTGATCGCTCTACTCTGGGTGTACAATATCGATTGGTTCCGAGATCCCGTCAGGGTTTATTACTTCGCCGCAGTGCTGGTCGGTCTGGTGCTGGGAGGCAGTCAGGCGGCAGCGCGATCCCTCTTCGCATCCTTTACCCCTCCGCAGCGCTCCACCGAATTCTTCAGCTTTTACGGCGTGGCGGGCCGTTTGGCGTCAATCATGGGTCCGCTTTCCTTCGCCACCGTCAACATCCTCACCCGCAGTGTGCGCCACGCCATTGTGGTCCTAGTTGTCTTCTTTATTATCGGATTGCTCATCCTGACGAAGATCAACGAAAAGGAGGGGATCGAAGCCGCCCGCTCTGAGGCCGAATCATAGGGTACGCTCAAATTTTTCCAACCTTATATTGACATCCGGGCTGCACGAACGTATATTGCCATCAGACTACATTATTCGGATAATCCCATGACTCAGAGCCGTATTCTCATCGTCGATGATGAAGAAGAAATTTGCGAGATGCTTTCGGATTTCCTGGTCGAGCGGGGGTATGAAGCGTTCCACGCCTCCACGGGTACGGAGGCACTCAACCTGGTTAAAGAAGTCAGACCGCACCTGCTCCTTTTAGACATTCGCATGCCGGAGATGGACGGGATCGAAATTCTGCGCCAGATCCGGTCCATCGACCAAGAGGTTTGCATCATTATGATCACGGGGTATCACGACGTAGATATCGCCAAGCAGGCTTTGAAGCTGGGGGCTTCTGACTTCATCACCAAGCCCGTGGACCTGGAGTATCTGGGGACGTCGATAGACCTGAAAATCAAGGCGATGCTGGCGGTTTGATCCCGTTTACTCTCATACCTTGTGATGAATTCGATTTTTAGCTTCACTCACTACGCTAACCTTCAATTTGCCTCCCACGCATAAAAATAATTGCCCAAACGCCTGTAATCCTCTGAAACTGAGTCGGCTGAGGAGAGTTAAATAAATTACTCGAAAAATATCTTGCAAATCGGCATCGAGTTTGATAATATGTTAACCAGATTAAATAAATCGCAAAATGAGGAGGAACTGTAATGCACAAAATCTCAGTAGGATTTTTA
>JALGZU010000519.1 GCA_025774735.1 candidate division LCP-89 bacterium
CCTTCGATCAATGCCGCTGAAATCAGCATGGCGGTCTGAATCTTACCCGCTGCTTCGGGCTGGCGGGCGATACCGTCCATAGCCTGTCCGGCGATGCGGCCGATACCCAGTCCAGCTCCCAATGTGACAATACCGGCACCCAGGCCGGCACCCATGAATCCAAAGGCGAGGTTTTCCATGAGTCCTTTTCTCCGTTTGTGATTTTTTTCGCTTTAGTATTTATAGATTTCTTGCTTTATTCTAACTTGAGATACTGAAAATTTGCAATTACGTTGAACGAGCACAGGCCTCTAATGCTCCCCATGCACCGCCATGCCGATGAACAGGGACGACAGCATGACGAAGATATACGACTGCAGGAAGGCCACGAAGAGTTCCAGCAGCGAGATGGCCACTGCGCCGACGATGGCGATGGGGGCGATGAAGTAACTGGAAATCAGCGCGAGGAACACGGCGATGACCGCATGGCCGGCCAGCATGTTGGCGAAGAGCCGGATGCAGAGGGCGAAGTGCTTCACCAGGACGCCGACGATTTCAATCGGGAAAAGGATCGGCATTACGAACACGGGCACGCCGTGCGGCACGAACGAGGCTATGTATTTGAAGGGACCGTGAATGACGATCCCCGCGCCGAGCATGATTAACAGCGAGATCCCGGCCAAAGCGCCGGTGACGGCGATGTTCCCCGTCGGGGTCGAGCCGTAAGGGATCATCCCCAGCAAGTTCGAGAAGAGGATAAAAAAGAACGCGGTCAGAAAATAAGGCAGAAACTTGCGCCCGTGTTTCTCGCCCACGTTGGGATAGACGATTTCATCCCGAATGAAAACGATCAGGACTTCCATGAAATTCGCCCAGCCGTGTGGTACTTTTGATCTCACACGCTTCACGGGTATCAACAGAACGAACAGGAGAATCGCCGCCGTGATCAACATGATGGTGTGCTTGGTGACGGGGAGCTGCATCCCGCCGATATTCAGCACGGGCAGATGAAAATCCATCCCAAAGAACTGGTAGTGATTGGAGTCCATCAAATGATGTTCCAATATCCCCAGCACGCCGCCGCCTTCGTCGCCATGTCCACCTTCAGCAGCGTGAGTGTCGTGAGCCTGGGATTCTTCCGTAGCTACCACCTCGCCAGAGCTGTTTTCGTGACCGGCAGTACCGGTTTGTACCGGGGTGTCATCAGCATAAATAGTTCCGCTCCAGAAGATCAGCGGCAGAAGGATCAGCAGGAAACGGATCAGTCGGCTTGAGTAGCTTGGTTGGCGCATCGGCGTACTTTCCAGATACAGGGGATAATTTCCAGAAACAGAGAGATGAAATAACCGCCCATGAACCCTAAAACCAGCTCAGGGGCATTGAGGTGTAAGAATTTTATAACGACCCAAAATCCTATACCAGCCAGTAATAATTTGACCAGTACCGACACGACGAAGCGAGTCAACAATGCCTGTGCACCGCGTGAGCAGCCTGGCCACAATATCAACAAGCCAATCGGACCCAAAGCCAACCCGCCAACGACTCCCCAGGCCCATTCGGGAAACCCGAGCATCAAACCATCTCCCAAGTATAAGCCAGAAGTACTCCCACAAGCCGGGGAAACATTCTCTTTTGTGCGGCAGCCGGGTTAACCACCGGCTGGTCCGTTCGGCGACTCTTCTTTCTCCTGCAGTTTTTTAACCTGCAGATAGAGGCTGTAAAAACTTCCTCCCAGTCCCCAGAACACACCGATAAGCAAAAAGACCGGAGTCGTATGGAGCTTCGCATCCAGCCAGTGTCCGATCAACACCCCTAGAAGCACCGCAATCGCTAGGGTCAGCGCCCACCGTAAGGCTAAATCGAACGACTGAGGAAGTCTGCCGAAGCCAAAAGGTCGGTCTTTCTTTTCCCCCGGTGTTTCAGGATCCGGAGGCATGGGACGGTCCTGTTTTATTCGGTCTTGTTGACTTCCGGTTCGGGTGTCAACTGAATTTTGCGGGGGATGGGCTCATGCTTGGTGTCGGCAGGCGATCCCATCGTCGAACGCCCGCTGAATATCGCCCCGTCGATGATAATCAGGCGAGCCGCCTCCAGGTCTCCCGTAAAACGGCTGCCCGCTTCAAGGGTAAGAAGGTTGTTGGACTTGAGCGTTCCGTCGACCTGGCCTCCCACGACGATATTCTCGCCGGTCAGGGTACCGTCCACACGGCCGGTCGAACCAACGGTGATGGTGTCGGAGCTCTTAAGTTCACCGTTCACCTGACCGTCGATGCGCACAGCGTGCTTGACGGTAAGCTTTCCCTCGAGGATTGCATCATTCCCAACGATGGTTCCAAGTTCTGAACCGTTCTTCATTCCCCCCCCTTTCGCTTTAGTGAGAAACATCGCACTGCACTTATGTTTTGAATTCAGGTTATGACGTCGTCAATAAATCCTGGGGATCCAGGGGTTGATTTCCGTACCAGA
>JALGZU010000520.1 GCA_025774735.1 candidate division LCP-89 bacterium
CGGGCCGCAGGAAGCTTCGGATATCCCCGCCTTCGTGAAGGACGTCTGGCTGGCACAGGGTTGAAGTTTTTCCGGATCATGAAGCCTCTACCGATCCATTCTCCGGTAACGTTTCCTTTCCTATAAACAATCCAAGAGAGGAAATTAATTCTATGAATAACAACTTATTAAATGAGATCAAGCTGTTACTCGCAACCCAGGATAGTCCCATCGCATTCCTGGCGACTCTCGACGCGCAAGGCCACCCACGGGTGCGGCCCGTAACCCTGATGGTTACTCCACGTGGATTCTACGTGGCGACATCCCGTCAATCCCGCAAGGCATCGGAAATCCACGCTCACAACAGCGTCGAGTGGGTCACGCTCCTCCCCGGTGAAAACGGTACCGGTTACCTTCGTTTCGCTGGATCGCCCCGTGAAGTCGAAGGCGAAGAGAAGCAGAGCGCCGTGGAGGAGAACGATTACCCGGTGACTAAATACTGGCAAGGCGTTGACGATCCCGATTTCGTCGTCTACCGCATCAAACCCGAGCGCGTAGAGTATATCCGTCCCGGTGAGGATGCAGCTATGGACGTCACCCAGACCTTTACAGTCTGAAAATCTCGCAACCTTCTATCATTCACCTGGGGATCCGGAATTCACCGAGGGAAATTCATTGAAGGTACTCGTAGTCTGTTCCGAACCGAAAGATCCCCAAAACCGCCCCGGCCCGTTTGAGAGTACCTTCGACAGCGCCTGGGCGGATCGCTTTCTCAAGCATCTCCGGAACGACAAGACCTTCTGCACCGGCTGCGGCGACCGGTGCCTGCATTGCCGGGACTGGCGTGTGCAGGATTTCAACGATGAGATCGCAGGCATCATCCGCCTCCCCTCCCTCCTCCCCGTACTATTGGACGATCCTCACGACTACCTCCCTGGAGTCCTCCCCCCGCATGACATCCTGGTTGCGATCGAAATTCATGAAGAGATTCTCATAGAACTGCCTGAACTGATTTGTGGAGCGGGCGGCAAAGCTCTGATTGTCCCCGCTGAGGCACCCGATTGGATCTCACGCTGGGCGAAAGGCAAGTTGCAGGCATCCGCCCGTAGAGTCGGCCTGGAACTCGCCGTTCCCAAGCCATTTTGTGACTTATCTCCCGGTGCCGGACACACTATCGATGCATTTATCCAGCATTTCAAAATCGGCAAACCCAGGGTTGAAATCGTCGAACAGGATAGCCGCGTGGCTCAGGCGACGGCGCGGGTCAGCGCACCTTGCGGCAACAGCCATTACGTTGCCCACAATCTGCAGGGACATTACATCGACGAAGAATTACAGTACGAGGTGAGCCGATACTGGCACGCCTTTCCGTGCACCGCCAGCATGAAGAACGACCCGGAACTCGGTGGAGACACGATTCTTCACAAGGGGGGACGGATTCACATGGAAAGTTTCTGCAGAGCTGCAGGGGTAAAATGGGGATGAGTCAGGTTCAGATGATGGGGACTTGTTCAAACCACCTGGTAACGTTAATAAGTTAAACGGGCGAGGTAAGCCCCATCATCTTCCTGATGAAGAATACGGCAGCTCCAGCCCGTTCGCCGAGCATAATTTGTTAGGGTTTTGACATCCACATACAACCAACCGAACGGCGGACCGACGCGACCTTTATACTGGAGTCTCAGCGTTACCTCGCCGTAATAGACCCCTCCATCATCCATTCCTCTTGCAGCTTCATCCCAGCTCAAATCCGATTTCAAACTTGCATCGAAGGAATCCAGCAGAATCTGACCATCCGGTTTGACGAGGCGTTTGACGGATTTAAGGAAGGCATCCAGCCCTTCAAGGTTCTCAACGATCCCGATACCGTTCATCATCATCAACAGCGTATCGAAAGGCTCGGATTGGAAACTGAATACATCGGCTCTATATACCTCTCGAAGGCCGCGCTTCCTCATGACGTATACAGCGTCCGGTGATATATCGATGGTACAGACGGACAGACCGCGTTCCTGCAGAACAAGGCTGTGGCAGCCGGCTCCAGCCCCTACGTCCAGTACGCGACCGCGGCAGGCATCGACAGAGAGACGTTCCAGCAGAGGCCATTCGGAGGGTTTACGGAAATAGATCTTGGCGGGGACTTCCATACGTTCCCCGTCATCGCTCACCATGATGAGGAGTGCGCCGTTATCCCCTGCGAAATAATCCCGGATCGCTTCACCCTGCGGTCTGATGGCGTCGGCATTCAAAACGTCTCCCGAAAAACTGAAATAAAGAAAAAGCGGTGTTTGAAACACCGCATTTTCAATATATTACATACCATTCCTGGAGGTTACTCTTCTTTTTCGATCTTCTTCAGGATCTCATTTTTTTCCTCTTCCGTGACCACGCGTCGATCTTCGTTGCGCCGTTCATTCCTGCGCCGATCCGGAAAAGGCAGCTCTGAAGGATCGGTATACACC
>JALGZU010000521.1 GCA_025774735.1 candidate division LCP-89 bacterium
GAGATGATTTATGTGAGTCCCAAATACGAGGAGATTTGGGGAAGAGAAAGTGACAGCTTGTTCGAGAAGCCCGAATCGTGGCTGGACGACATTCATCCGGAAGATAAAGAGAGGGTTAAAGCGGCGCTGCCAAAACAGATCCTAGGCGAATATGCAGAGGTGTATCGCATCATCCGTCCCGATGGATCGGAACGCTGGGTCAGGGATACCGCCTTTCCCATCAAGGACGAGGATGGTGAGGTTTACCGCCTTTGTGGTGTTGTGGAAGATATCACCGAGCATAAACAGGCGGATGATGCTCTTCGATGGGAGCGTAATTTCGTTTCGGCTGTGTTGGATACGGCCGGCGCTTTGATCGTGGTTCTGGACCGCCAGGGTCTCGTGATGAGCTTCAATAAGACCTGTGAGTCGGTCACCGGCTATTCTTCGGAGGAGGTAAAAGGGAATCCGATCTGGGATACGCTCTTACTGCCTGAAGAGAAGGAGAAAGTGCAGGATATTTTCAAAGAGCTCGTTGCTGGAGAATTTCCCAACGAGGGGGAGAATTACTGGGTGGCGAAATCCGGCGAGAAGAGGCTCATCTCCTGGTCGAATACGGCACTCTGCGATTCTGAGGGCGAAGTTGAATACGTGATTGCCATCGGCATCGACGTCACCGAAGCCAGAGAAGCCGAGGAAAAGCTCAAACTTTACAAACAGATCTTTATGACGGCCAGCGATGGGATTGCCATCACCGATCCCGAGGGAAAGGTCATCGCCAGGAATCCCGCTCAAGAGAAGTATTCCGGATATTCAGACAAAGAAATCATCGGCAAGCACATGAGCATGGTTCTCGGCGAGCAGGTGGGAGAAGAAATTGCGAAATCCTTCGCCAAGGAGGGTAGTTTCCGGGGCGAGGCGAAGGCGAAGACGAAGGGTGGATCAACCTTCGACGTGGACATGTCCATTTTTCCGATTCACAATGAGGCTGGAGAGATTACTAATATTGTCGGCATGGGGCGGGATATCAGCGAACGGAAGCGGACGGAGGAGGCGTTACGAGAGAGCGAAGAGAGATTCCGCACGATCACCAGTACGGCCATGGACGCCATTACTATGATCGATAATGAGGGAAAAATAACCTACTGGAATCCCGCTGCCGAGAAGATTTTCGGATATACGGCAAAAGAGGCTTTGGGCAAGGAATTACATCCATTTATAGTACCCGAGGACTACTTAGAGGACTATAAGAAAGGATTTACTCAGTTCAAAACGACCGGCAAAGGAAAGGTCGTTGACAAGACGCTCGAACTTAGAGCTTTGAAAAAGGGCGGGGAAGAGATCACCGTGGAGCTTTCCCTCTCGGCCATTCTGATCAAGGATAAATGGAATGCTGTCGGTATCATGCGGGACATCTCCCAACGAAGACGAGATCAAGAGGCCATTGCCACCCGCCTGCGTTATGAAGAGGGCCTGGCCGGCTGTTCGCAGGCTCTTCTTGAACTGGGCGATATGGATGAAGCGATCAATGAAGCGATCAAACAATTATTATCCGCCGCGGACACGGGGCGAGTTTACATCTTTGAAAACTTCGAAGATCCGACTCTCGGTCTCTGTATGCGTCAGCGCTATGAAGCCTGCGCGCCGGGAGTCAAACCTGAAATCGACAATCCGCTCCTTCAGCATGCTCCCTATTCGGCCGGATTCGAAAAGTGGAACGAAATCCTGGCACGGGGAGAAGCTTACGGCGGGCTGATCCGTAACTTAGGCGAGGCCGAACAGCTAATCTTAGGCGATCAAGGGATCCTGTCGATCATTGTTCTGCCCATCCAGGTAAATGAGAAATGGTACGGCTTCATCGGCTTCGATGACGTCCAGGACGAGCGGGACTGGGGTGAGGAGGAAATTCGACTGCTGCGCACCGCCGCAGAAATGATCGGCGGTTATATAACTCGACGTCAGGCGCTTGAAGCCTTACGGGTGAGCGGGGAGCGTTTCCGAAGCATCGTCGAAAACGCCAGCGACGTCATATACTCCTTGAATAAAGACTATGAAATCACGTATCTCTCCCCGCGTTTAGAGCAGCACCTGGGCTTTCCAGCTACAGAATTCATCGGGAAAAGCGGCTTTGACATGGTGGATGAAAAACAGAAAAAACGAGTCAAAAAATGGCTTTCCGGTAAAGGTGAAGAGGGGGATACCCAAAGCTTCGAATTCCAGCTGGAGGATAAGAAGGGGGACCAGCGCTGGATGATTTCCAACGAAACGATCATTCGCGATGAAGGCGGTGACGTCTTAGAAATCATCGGCATTTCGCACGATATTACCGAAATGAAGCGGGTGCTGGAGGATCTTGAAAAAGCCAACCAGGACCTGCGCGACACCCAGGCACAGTTAGCTCAATCGGATAAAATGGCCTCTCTGGGTATGCTGGTGGCCGGCATCGCCCACGAGATCAATAC
>JALGZU010000522.1 GCA_025774735.1 candidate division LCP-89 bacterium
CCGGACGTCTGGACTGCATTTACCGCCATCCCCGGCACCTTCATGTACGAATACCTGAAAGTCGAGAGCGGCTGGTCTGACTCACATCTGGATTATGTGACCGGCGAATCGCAGGATACCCTCTACTTCGGCATCGCCGGTGATCCCATCTCAGGTGACTTGACCGGAGGGATCTACAACCACCCCGATCCCAATTACAACGACTTCACTTATCCGCGGCCAGGTGCGGAAATCTGTTTCCTGACCGAAATCGACAGCGAACCGGCGGGCATCCGCTGCGAAACCGGATACAAGCTCCTCTTCCTGCCCTGGGTTTTGGAAGCCTGCGACGATGCCGCCCTCGCCCAGACCGTGCTGCAGAATTTCCTGGAACAGGTTGCCATGTCCGTTACTATCGTGGAAGGATCCCGGTACGGCATCTACGGCGAAACGCCTCACCCCGTCCTGGCATCCGCGGCCGATCCGACCGGCATCAACAGCGTCACAATTCACCTGGCCTGGGAGGGTGGAACTTATCACTCCTATCCCATGACCTATGCCGGAGGTGACCAGTACAGTTACACGTTCGCACCACATCCCGGATGGTCAACCCTCGAATACTACCTCGAAGCGGAGAACAACATCGGTCAAACGGTCGAATCGCCCCTCTACGAATGCTGGACCACCGGCCTCGAATACCAGCAGGACGCAAATTTGCTTCTCTGCTCCGATCAGCCTTATACGTACGAAAACTATGACAGCACCATTACCGATGTCCTCGATGCCATGACCTACGTGATCTATCAGGTCTGGGACGTCGATGAATACAGCACTCCGGACTACTGGACGGTATTAAATCACTATCCCCATTGCCTTTGGGTCGGATATGGTGATTGGGAGTTTTCGTTCCCCATGAACACCATCGACAATCCTTTCGGACTCTATCTGGAAAACGGTGGGGACTTCCTCTTCTCATCTGAAGAGATGATGGGGAATTGGACCGGTTGGATAGATTACACCTTCAGCCCGGGCGAAATCGCTTATGACTGGCTCGGGGTGGAATATGTAGAACACGATATCAACTATGAGATGATCTATCTGACCGATCCGGTCGATCCCGTCTGCCAGGGGATGGCGAGTCCTATCAGCCTGGCAGACCTTAATCCGATGGTCGGCCACTATGAGGATATCATCACGCCGAGATATCAGGATGCGCCCACCTTGTTCGTTTACGATAACGAGACAGCAGGTCTGCGGGACGATGATGAAAACCATAACATGATCCACCTGTGTTTTTGTCTTTTCAGGATGCCACAGGATCAACTCGATATCTTCATCCCCAACGTGATCGATTACTTCATCAGCGGCGGGGGCGGGGCGCTCACCGTCACCCTGACACCTTACAACCCTCCCATCCAGATCCCCGCGCCGGGCGGGAGTTTCGATTTCAATATCGAGATTGTCAATGAACTCCCCATCCCCACGACTTTCGACGCCTGGATCATGACCACCCTGCCCAGCGGTATGCAATTGGGGCCGCTCTTGGGACCTTTATCCCTGACGCTGCCCGCTGGTGAGATCTTGACCCGTGACCGCACCCAGACCGTGCCTGCTGGAGCCCCGGTCGGGGATTACATGTATCATGCCTATCTGGGAACTTATCCCATCTATATCATCGATCAGGATGAATTCCCCTTCGTTAAGCTCGCCACGGGCGATGGTGTCCCGGTTGATGAGTGGTCGAACAGCGGCGAATCCTTCGACGCCTGGGTAACCCCGCCCGATACCGGGATTCCGGAACAGTTCGCCCTTCATGCTGCTTACCCGAATCCCTTCAATCCGATGACGAAACTGGCTTTCGCGTTGCCGGAAGCGGCCAGGGTCGATCTGAAAATCTACGACGTTTCCGGCCGCCTGGTGGCAACCCTGGTCAACGGCTGGCGCGACGCGGGCGTGCACGACATCGTCTTCGACGGATCGGGGCTGGCATCCGGCATCTACATCGCCCGCATCCAGGCTGGCTCCTTCAGCGCCATCGGGAAGATGGTATTGATTAAATAGGTAATGAAACGAGAAAGGGCGACTATAAAGTCACCCTTTTCACCATAATATAAGGGGCAGGCTCCGGTGCCTGCCCCTTTTGCTTTTCGGCTGAATTATTTCCTGGACTTATTCCACCGCCATCCCCGCCAGCTGGTCCACGAGTTCACCGAAATCGATCCCTACCGCCGCGGCGGCTTTAGGCACCAGGCTGGTCGAGGTCATCCCCGGAATCGTGTTTACCTCCAGGCAGAACAGTCCGCCCTCGTGAGTCATGCGAAAATCCACCCGGCTGTAATGCCGGCAGCCCAGAGCCCGGTGAGCCTGAAGACCGTTTTCTTTCAGTTGTACGGTCAATTCTTCCGAAACCGGCGCCGGGCAGAGGTAATCCGTCTGCCCCTTGGTGTACTTGGAGAG
>JALGZU010000085.1 GCA_025774735.1 candidate division LCP-89 bacterium
GCGGACGAGCCCTGCCTGGCGAACGGCTTCATCAACTGCAAGGAGCTGGCTGATCAAAACGTCGCCGTCTTCGTGACTCACGAACACGGGGACCACGCCGACACGACCATCTTCGAATGGGCAGACAAGATCAAGGACATCGAGTACGTGTACGGCTTCCAGCCGGAAACCCTGTGGCAGTACCGTGAGAGAGGTTACAACGGACCGGAATACACCTACATGGGTCCAAGGGAGCAAAAGGTTGTTGACGACATGAAAGTTTCGACGATTGACGCCAACGACGCCGGAGTCGGGTACCTGGTGGAAGTCGATGGGCTAAAGATCTACCATGCGGGCGATCACGCCGGCTGGCTTGAAGGCGAAAAGGACGGGTTCACCGCCGAAATCGATTACTTAGCCGAATTGGTTGACGGCGTCGATTTCGCCTTCGTGAACGTCACGGGCTGCCATGTTCAGGACAAGGAGGCGCTCTACGAAGGCAACCGGTACACGGTCAATAAACTCTCACCGAAGGTTCTGATTCCCACACACGGCATCAACAGCGAGTACAAGTACCGGGAATATGCGGATGAGATGACGAAGGACGGCTTCGACCTGGAGTTCTTCACTCCGATGAACAAGGGAGACCGTTTCGTTTACGATCCGGACAGCCGAGTAGTATACCAAAAGGCGCTTATTTAACCAGAAGTTAGATTCCTGCCACTGAAGGGCCCTATGGGGCTTGCGCAGGACTGACAGGTCATGCGTCTTACTCCAATGAAGCTTATTGCCGAGCAACAAGAGAATCGAAATCAACCTGGTAGGCAGACAAAAAAACCCCCGCCGATTGGCGGGGGTTTTTACGCGAAGGTTGAACAGGTTACTTCACCAGAATCATCTTGCGAGCCTGCTCAAAGTTGGCAGTCTTGATCTTGTAGAAGTAGATACCGGACGACATCGTGGAGGCGTTCCAGGTGACGCTGTGGTATCCGGCGTTCATGTTGCGGTCGACCAGCCTGGCGACTTCCTGTCCCAGGAGGTTGTAGATCGACAGCTCCACCTTGGCATTTTCGGGAATGGCAAAGCGGATGTTGGTCACGGGGTTGAAGGGATTGGGGAAGTTCTGGTTCAGCTCGTAGGTGATCGGCTGGGCCAGTTCTTTCTCCGGTTCAACACCGGTGCCGGGATTGTTTCCGAAGTAATCGAGCACGTTGCCGATGAAGACTTCGCGGTTGGCGTAGTCCATCATGAAGAGGCAGAAGCCCAGGGAGATGGCGTTGTACTCGGAGACGTCATCCCGGAAGCCAACGGTATTATCAACGGCTGTTCCCGGTGATTCGAAGAACAGGTGCTCGGTGTCGGACGGATTGGTGGGCATGAAGTAGTCTGTCCAGACGCCGACGCCAGGATCGTAGATACCCAACGTCATCGGGGAGGTCAGACCGGCGCACATAGGATCGGCACTCACCTGAATGTCAGAGTAATTGATGTCGTTGTAGAGCGAACCGATCAACAGCCAGTCGTATGCAAAGTTGCCCGCTGCGAACGATCCATCCGTCCAGCCGGTCCAGTTGCCGAGCATCTCTTCGGAAGAGAAGAGGAAGCTCTTGCCCTGCATCAGGAATTTGGTGAAGGGATTGTCCGGCGTATTCATGGGGAATACGCTTCCATCCCAATCTCCGAATCCAACCCAGAAGCATTCATCGTAGTTGGCCAGGATGGTATTATGGTCGGGAGTCCCTTCCACATCGACATCGTAGACGTCGTAAGTGACCGCCATGCCGTCGAGGATATCTGTGAGGGTGGTGTCATAAAGGGAATCGGCATACAGTTGATCCAGGCATAGCAGCAGGCCGGTACCCGGAGTGAAGGTCGTCTCCCAGCATTCGTAAGCTGGTGTCTCCAGGATATCGCCGGTATTTGACTCAGCCTGCACGTAGTACTCGAGCGTAGCGTAAGGCAGCGTCGGGAAGCTGAAGCTCCACTGGTTACCTCCGGCGGATGTCATGGTCTGATCGGGCAGCGGCGCTCCGTCTCGGGTGATCTTGACCACAGGATCTGCTGCCAAACCTTCCGAATGATAAACCTCAGCCAGGATATCAGACGGCATCATTCCGGCAGCGATACCGTAGCGGGAACCATCCAGCAGCTTGATGGTAGCTTCACCGAACCACTCGAGGGTGTTGCCCAGGATACCCTTGGCGACATTGGGGCTGATGAGAGCTTCCAGCACCCAGGGCAGGAAGACCATCCTGTAGGCACCGTCGTAGTGGATGCCCGCGGGCTCAGCGCTCTCATTGAAGAAGCATTCGGTGGCTCCGACCACAGCATAGGTCATGTCGTTGTAGTTGGGATCGGGCATGTCCTGAATGTAGGCGGAACTCCAGTCACCAGAGATAGGATCGGCCGCGACACCGATGTACAAAGTATCATTAGATTCACCGGAGATCGGATCCAGGTTGTTATCTGACCAGCCGGATTCGACCCAGAGGTAATCGTACATGAACATTCCGGGCTCTGCGACAAAATCATCCCAGTCGTCCGGATTAAAGGCGCCGCCGATGTAGTCGGAACTGGTCAGGAAGAAGTTACCGCCGGCGTCCATGTACTGTGCAACGGGATCTTCCGCCAGGTTGGCGTCGTTGTCAGGCAGACTGCCCGAATTGGCCGTACCGTTGAACCAGAGGATGGAGGTGTAGTTGGAAGTATTGATGACGTCGGTGCCGGGATATCCCTGGTCGTCAGCAGCTCCGGATGCGATGAACCAGAAGTCGTAGCTGTAGCCCAGGTCTCCGAGTGCCCCCATGTAGAAGCCATCGGAATCGTGGTCACCGACATCGCTTACCAACAGGATGGAGGCGCCGGAGGGTTCAAGGTAGGTGAAGTTGTAGAAGACGCCGGAGCCCGGTTGATAGGTGGTGTGGTTGGCATCGTCTTCAGCAATTACCTGGTATCCAATCATGGTGCCGAGTGGTTGAGCGGGGATGTCAGCTTCGTAGGTATCACCAACGACGTTGACCATGCTAATCGTATCGGTCGCCACACCGTCATAGGCTACAACCAGGTCAGCATAGGAGACCACACCCGGGCCGCCACCCTGCACCTGATCGGTGACCGTTACGGAGACAGTGTAAGGACCCGCAGCGTACGTATCGGGCCAATCTTCGAGACCTTCGATCACGGGCGGGGGGTCACCGTACATGTCGACGGTCGTACGCACGAACCAGTCGATGCCGTAAGCCCACCATCCCGATTCATTGGGGTAGGAACCACCCGGGTTGGTCAGGTAGGTGAGACTGTGATAGGGCCGATCATCACCGGCATCACCCAGGATGGAGGGATAGTAAACCTGAGCGCCGCCACCGAGGAGTACCCAACCGACGTAGAAGGGATCGGTTCCGACATCGAGCTGGTCAGGCGGATAACCCCAGGCTTCGAAATTGATCTCCTCCCATTCTCCACCCACAAAGCTCATGGTAATGGGGCCGGCGAGAATTGTGCCCAGAGGCGTCGGTCCCGGGGAGGCTCCCGATTCATCGCTGTCGAAGTAAACCTCGGGATCGAAACCGTCCGCCATCGCCCAGATGAAGACGTCCGCATCGCCGCCCATGCCACCGTTGAACTGGAAGCGGGTGGAGATGATTTTTGAATCGGTGGGCGGTTCGAACCAGACACCGCAGGTGTCAAGCACATCCGGGCGGCCCGAATAGTAGACCGAGTTGTCGTCGTCATACACGATTTCAAACATGATCTGGGCCTGCGCTGTGACGACAAAGATAAGCATCAGACCGACCAGCAAAGTAAGGGACGTTTTGAGCATAACTCCTCCTCATTAAGTGTTGTATTATTACTGCCTGTGTTTGCGATTTCGCCGGAGGCCATAACGTTCGACCGCAAGAACCGACCGTCCGTCAGAGGGATACCCCCACCTCACCCTCGGCAGCCACCGCCTCAGTTCGTCAGAATTCGATCAAACTTTCTATTTGAGAGATCAGTGATGACAGGTACGCCGCGAAGTCATCGATGTAGACGTAATCCATGGTAAATTCCAATCCGACGGAGAGATCGTCGATGACCGTTGGACTCACGGGCACGACCTGGACGCGGTTGTCAGCGTATAACACCTGATAGTCCAGATTCAGAGTCGTATCGGGCGGCGTCACTTCGCCGACGATGGAATGAATTCCCATATTGACGGGATCGAGCATCCAAAGGGTATCTAGTTCTTGAACTTCCATTGCCAACAGGATGAGTTCACCGGTGACTTCGGTGCCAAAATCGAGCAATTGTGCGGCGACAAAACCGGTATCCACTACCGTCAGTTCCATTTCGGAGTTGCCGAACTCCTGCAGGTAGAAGTAGTTCTGTGCGTTGAAGAGATGCAGGGTCAAGGAGCCGAAGCCGGGATCATGATCTTCTGGCGAGTAATCGTCACCGGGGAAGAGGTCGAAGACCAATTGTGCCATATCGATGGATTCCTGTGCTAGGTCATCCAGTTCTTCCGCGGTCGCCTCTCCGGAAATTTCCAGGACGGAGCGCTCAATGGTGGCGGAAAGACATAGACCGGCGTAGGCATCAGCGAGCAGGGCGGCCTCTTCGGCCGGATCCGCCAGGGTGGTGATAAAGGAGAACTGGATGGCGGCTTCAGCAAAGTCAGTCATACGGACCGCACACCAACCCAGGCCGTCGTAAGCGGGCAGGTAGAAGGCATTTCTCTGGTTGGCCTCGATAAAGCTCAGCCGAGCCGCCTCGAAATCTTCAGCGGCGTAAGAAGCCCACCCCTGCGCCATAAAAGTACTGATGTTTTCGGGGCTCGTGGGAATATTCTCGCTCTGGTCATCACAACCGATAATCAAGATTCCCACCGCCATTATGCTGATAGCAGCACACGATATAAGGATATGTCGTTTCATCATCCCAAAACTCCAGCTTTCTTTAGAAGCCCTATTTCAGGAGCATCATTTTACGATATAGGATTCCTTCTTCCGCCTTGAGGCGCATGAAGTAGACGCCGCTGGACAGACTTCCGGCATTCCAGGTGAGAGTGTGACGGCCGGCTTCGAAGGGTCCGTCACCGATCTGGGCGACCCGCTTGCCCATAATATTGAAGACGTCCACGGTGACCATCTGGGCCCGGGTCAGTTCGAACTTAATCCGGGTGGCCGGATTGAAGGGGTTGGGGTAATTCTGATCCAGGGTGAAGCGATAGGGCAGCTCAGGCTTCATATCGCCGAGCGGCCCAGCAAAGACCTGGAATTGACCAAATTTCCAGCTATAGGTTTGCAGCATGCCCTGCTGTGATCCCGGAGTTCCACCGACGTAGATCCAGCCATTGCCTTCGGCACGGTAGACGCCGAGGTCATCATTTTCTGCCAGAGCCGGATCGTAAGGGAGCGACAGCAGGATGGGTGCGGTCAGATCCATTCCGGCGGACCCGGCGGATACCAGCGGTCCGACGGCAGTATGAACCGGATCGACCTGGGCAGCGACCAATTTCGCCGAGGATTCGGGGATGGGAGCTTCGGGGTACTGCGAGACGCTCAGGAGAACGTAGGCATCATCTTCCAGCGCCTGCGCTGGAATGGTGAGGGTTACATTCGATCCCGACAGGTGCAGCGTTCCCCCGACCAGGCTCTCGATGAAGTCGACGGTGACGGGAAGACCCATAGAAGAGATTTCGTTTCCATTGGCGTCTTCACCATAGGCCGTAAACTGCAAGTTGGTAGCGAAATCCATCCCCTCCAGGTGGTAGGTGATGTGGTAGACGAAATCGGATCCTTCGATATTGGAGTAGAAGACCTCCTGATCGAGAGTGACCGTAGGAATCGTTCCCGAGATGATGTCCACCTCCGGTCCTTCCAGGAATTCCAGGCCCAGCGCATCGACGCGGTAGATCTGGGCACCGTCCGGGAAGAGCCTTTCCTCGGAGAAGGTATAGATATCCATGTAATTGTCATCGATGGGATTCTGCGCCACCGTGATGTAGAGGGAATCGGGTGGGTCCATGTCATCACCGAAGACGTAGCCGGCGGGGGATTCCCCGGAAGCAGAGGTGCACATGGTCAGCACCCGCATGTTATTGGGGGGATCGCTGTTGCCGAGAAGCTGCAATTCGGGATCCAGCACCTCGACGCCTTTCTGCTGGTAAGGATCGGTCTCCATTTTCACAACGGTGACCATATCAGCGGGCATGTCCGGATAGAATGCTGAGGAGTCGGAGAAGAGCAGGTAATAGCTGAGCTGGTTGCGATCGTCGCCGTTGACCTTAACATCGTAGATTGGGTGATCGGGGTTGAAGTAGCTAAAGGGGAAGGGCTCATCCTTAATCTGGAAAGCCCGTGCACTCCAGAACGGCAACTGGAAGGCGTATGGTGGGGGTGTATCCGCGGGCCAGTACCAGTTTTTGTTGGTAGCGGAGACGCGGGAATCGACCGCGGTGAAGCCGTACTTGCCGTCGTAGAAGTTTTCATCGGTGATATCCAGTGCACCGGCGAGAATGAAATCATCGAAGAGGGAGGCGAAGTAGGGCGTATAATCGACCGTATCCACAACCATTCCGCCGTCGTGCTCATAGAGCAGCCGTCCCAAGCCCTCGACTCCGTGGTAAGGTGAGGTCGCCACGGTATCGATGGTATGGACAATTTCAGCACCCTGATCCTCATCGACAAAAATCTGCTCGTAGAGGTAGAGTATGAGCATGAAGGAGTAGAGGTGTTCGGTGTCGATATCGAAATCGCCCCAGGCGGTCAAATTGTTCATCAGGGGGAAGGTGATCGTAGCAGTAGCCATGGGATAGCCAGCCACGTGCTGGGTGAACGAAGCCATTCCTTCTTTAAGCCAGTATTCTTCATCGAAGTCCTGATTCCAGTTAATCAGATTGAACATCTGATTACAAGCAGCCGCTCCCCCCCGGTTAATCCAGCCGGGATCGGTATCGATGTAGAACATCTCAGCCTGGTTGCTCTGTTGGAAGTAGAGGCGTGAATACTCGTTGATGCCGTCGTAGTAGCTGTTAATGAAGGTGCCGTCGCCGGTATCGAGGTAGTACTGGTCGTCGATATCCAAGAAGAGGATGACGACCCGGGGATCACCGTCGACGTCATCGGGCGAATCAAAGGCCGGGAGGTCACCCCACCACTCCTGGGCGACGTCGTAAATTCCGCCCGAATCTGCGGGAGCGGGAGTGCTATTCTCGAATTCATCGAGGAAGATTGTCAACTGGTTCGCTGCTCCCACCCGATGGATCAGGCCTTCATTGGAAGAGGTGAAGTTCGCGCCATCAGAGGCTCTTTGGAAACCGCCCATATATCCACCGGTGGTGAGAAAACCGTCGGGACCGATACCCACAGTGCGGGTGTTGACGATGAGGCTATCGGTGCCATCGCTGTTGTACACATAGTTGGTCAACAAAGTCCAGTTACCGTGCGGATCGGCGGCCTGGTAGAGGCCCTGATCGGTGGCGAAGAAGAAGGTCGAATCCTGTTCCCGCCAGGCGGCCTTGTAGATAATCATCTCATCGTGACTGCTGCTGATGGTGACCTGATCGGTGAAGTATTTATCGGCAATATCTCCGGAGAGTTGATATGAGGTTAGACCGCCATCTTCAGTAGCCAACCAAACGGTCAGCTCATCGACATCCCCCCTGTTGAGGAGGATGGAGGGGCCGGTCAACTGGCTGTAGCCATAGGCGACCAGAGTGGTATCGTTCGCTTCCAATGCTTCATAATCGATCAGCGGTGGCGCGGTGCTGTCGGGATAGTAAAAGAGGTTTTCATTCGAGATGATGGCGAAGAGTCCTTCGGTCGATTGATCTACCAGGGTTGCCCAGTAGAGGTTATTGACCGTATCGACGACGGTAATATTTTGGCCAGGGGTGATAGTAAATCCAAGTGAGGTGGTCTCCTCGACTTCGAGGTATCCGACAGTATCGGACTGAAGGGAGTCGAAGGTGAAGCTGACGAATCCGCCCAGAGGTTTCCAGGAGGTCACGATCTCGGAATTGGCATTGCCTTCGTAGAGCGCCCTGGGGGTGCCATAAAAGATTCCCTTGGCCGTGCAGGCGAAGAGCAGGTCATCGTCCTGGTCATACTGCAGAGAGTAGGCCGGACCGGCCGCCCAGATTGCTCCTTCCCCTAAGGGCAGACCATTCGACTGAATTTTCCAACGATTGGCGTTTACGGTCTGGTAGACGCCGTCCTCGGTGGCGGCCCAGCAGGTCCGGGTGTTGACCGGGTGCCCGAGGATGTCGTAGGTGGTCGGCTGGTCCTGCGTATCGGGATCTTCGTTCATTCCCTGTCCCCTCCAGCGGAAGGAATCGCCTTCGGTAGTGCTGAAGAAGGGACCATACTCAGTGCCAACCCAGACGGTATCGGAGCCTTCCCCGTACTCGGCCCGGGAGAAGAGGCAGAGCATTCCGGCTCGGCGGTTGTAGTTGGTTGAATCGAAACTGTCGTAAGCGCCGTCGGCATCAGGCAGGCCTCCGGTGGAGATGTTCCATGTCATTCCTGCGTCGGTGCTCTTGAAGAGCCCACCCTGTGCCGCCACGAAGAGAATGAGCGAATCGGTCGGCGATGCGCAGATATCATTGACGTAGGCATCTTCGGTAAACAGATATGCCTTATCGCCAATCATCTGGCAGGTGGCTGACATGGGATAGTAGCCGGTGAAGAATCCCTGTGCGAAGGCATAAAAGAGGCGGGTATCGCTCACCACAAATTCATCCGCGCTCGTCTGGCCGGTAATGCTGCTGGCGCCAGCGGGATAACGGGTATAGGAATACCCCTTATCCGCGGCGATTCCGACGCTCATGAGGCAGATCAGAAGGCATGTGATGAAGGCGATTGCCGCCGGTGTCCCCGGAACAGCAGGCGAGCAGGAGAATTTCCTCGGTGAACTGGATCGGTTAAGCTTATAGTGAACAGCCATCGTCATCTCCCTGACCGGAAAGAAGCGTACTATTATTATCGAGTTTGTAGACCCCACTGGGGGTTTTAGAACTTAAACCGAAACGAGAATCGGTGCACGTTTTCGAGAATGGTGTAATTCGAGAAGGCGTAATCAATGCCCAGCAGGTACCCGGACATGGGCACGGACACTCCGGCTCCGGCGTTCAATCCGGCCGTATCGTGGCGGAAGATGTATCCAGCCCTGAGGAAGGCGGTTTCGAGATAGGCGTATTCAGCGCCCAGTTGCAGCCGTTCCAAGTTATCAGAAGGGTGGATGGCGTCCAGGGCCACGGAGAGGCGCTGGTTGAAGGTCTTATAGGGATCCATGGCCACGCCGAAAGCGAATTCGATGGGCAGGTCGTAATCCAGAAATTCAGACTCATCTTGCAGGGGAACTCCATTATCGTAGTCCTGGTAGGTATCCGGCAGGTTGAACTTGCTGCCGAAATTCTTGATGGACATGCCCAAACGGAGGGTGCGGAAGCCGGTATCGTACATCAATCCCATATCCACTCCGAATACGGACGCGGAAGTGACGTAAAGATCCTGGTGGATCCAGCGCAGGTTACCTCCTACGGAAAACCTGTCCGTCAGTCTTCTAGCATAGGAGAGCCCCACGGCGAAATCGGACACCGAGAAGGTGTTGCCCGTGCCCTGTTGCTGTTCCACGGTGGTCTCGTCCATTTCGCCGGAATCCAGATAGATGAAGTGGATTCCAAAGACGCCGATCTGACCGAAGTTGTGAGCCAGAGAGGCGCCGTACAGGTTGATGTCCACGAACCATGGTGCGTAGCTGGCGATGAAGCTGGAACGGTCCACGAAGACCAGTCCTGCCGGATTGCCGAAAGCCGCGCCGGCATCTTTGGCGAACGCCATGCTGGCGCCGGCCATGGCGACCGATCGTGCGTCGAGATCGATCTTGAGGAATTGGGCGCCCATGGTGCCGACTTTGGCGAACTCCTGCCCCAGGGCCGGTGAAATCAAACCCAGAACCAGAACAATTATGAATCCTTTGCGAAGCATGGTCAACTCTCCTTCTGCGGATCCAGATCCCCTCAAGAGGGCGGATTCCTATCTCGATCCCGGAGGCATCCGGGATTCATTATTAGCGAGCGATGACAAATTT
>JALGZU010000523.1 GCA_025774735.1 candidate division LCP-89 bacterium
CTGGCCATTCTTGGCATCGGTGCGATCGTGAAGCGTCCGGTGGTGGTGGGCAATGATGCCATCACGGTGCGCCCCATGATGTACCTCTCACTGTCATACGATCACCGGATTATCGACGGCGCGCTGGCCGGGCAGTTCCTGGAGCGGCTGGTGTATCACATGGAAAACTACGATCTTGAAGCGACTATTTGAATGAACTCACGAAAATGTTGGAATCAGCAATCCCGGCCAAGCCGGTTAAAGCCTCCGTCGTGGAGATGACAGAAGTCGTCTTCCCCAACGACGCCAATAATTTCGGTACGATTTTCGGCGGCAAAGTCATGCAGCTCATCGATATAGCAGGCTCCATCTCCGGACGCAGGCACACCAACCGTATGGTCGTCACGGCGGCCCTGGATTCGTTATCATTTCTCTCCCCCATCAAGGTAGGAGACTTGATCGTATTGAAAGCTTCCGTTAATCGAACCTTTAAAACCTCACTGGAAGTTGGCGTTAAAGTATTCTCTGAGAACACCAAAACGGGTCAAAGAAACCACACTGCATCGGCCTATCTCACCTATGTTGCTCTGGACGACAAGGGGAAGCCATCACCCATTCCATCTGTCATTCCCGAAACTTCCGAAGAGAAGCGGCGCTATGACGAAGCGTTGATGCGACGAGATACCCGGTTGAACTCTTGTGATTCGGAGGTCAATCGCTGAATCCCTTGCTGTCCTGAAAAAATACAAAGAAGGCCGGATCGATGATCCGGCCTTCTCTCGTATTAGAGGATCTGATTTTAAATCGGTCACTCAGCGAAGAAAGGATTGGCGGAGAGCGGCAGTGGTTCGTGAGTGCTGCTGCCCTTCATCTCCATCTCTTCGACCAGGATCGAGGGAGTAATAATCGAAGCGGGATACTTCGCTTCCTCGAAGAGGGCGTATTGGGTCATATTGTAGACCATTTCGTCGTTCCCCACCGCCAGAATATCCCGTAACGTCCTTATGGTCACCTCATCGAATACCAGGCCTCGTACCGGCTCCATACGCCCATCTTTTGCGTATACCTTGTAGGCGATTACCGGCGCCGTCAGGAGCGATTCCGTGCTCTCCTCTGCTTCCGACCAGCGGTAAGACCTCGTGAATCCCGGATCGTCCAGCCGCTTTATCAGGAGGCCGTATTCCGCCTCTTGTTCCTTGCAAACGCGCTGCAACTCCTTCTTCATCTTCTTCATAGATTGTGGCTTCGACGTTGAAAGCACAAGGTTGGTAATTCCGGGCAGCACATATTGGAAGGGTGTCGAACGTGCGTGGCCATTGGAACGGTTGATCTTCTTAGTGGGCTGGCGCCCCAGAGGCAGCGTTAAGAGTCTGCCCTTTTCGACCAGAGTAATCGGTTGGCAGGCGACACCCTCATCGTCGACGAACTGAGTTCCCGCCAATTTCGTACCTTCCCACTCCGTGCGCAGCGGTTCGTCGCTGATGGAGACGAAATCCGGGAACAGTCTTCTCTTGACCTTTCCAGCCAGTTTCCCTACTGGGAAATACTGGTGCATCCAGTCTTCCGGCAGGATTGGATCGCGAGGGAGCACAAGCTGCTCGACCATAATCTGTGAGAGGAATTGCGCAGCCGCCCAATCGGTGAAGAGAACCGGCCCCACGAATTCATCCACCGCCTCCGCATTGGCCATCTGCTCGAGTTCGTCCGCAAAATGGCTCAAATCATCGAAAAGTTCATCCCTTGCGGGCAACTCTTCCGCATCGGTCGTGATGTACTGAAGAAAGTTGCTCAAGCGTTGTCCATCCTCCGCCTGAGCCGTGGCGGTTACTTCGAGGGAGTGGTAGAGGTGACCTTTGGTATGTTTGCTCCCCTCAGAGTTTATGTACCATTGGTTAATAGCTATAGCTGTGTATTCGACATTCCAATCCTGTATCGCCGGGTAGCCGATAAACACCTCTCCCGTTTCCTGCAGCAGTTCCGAAGTGATGGATTTCGCCGATTCCAGATTGGCTAATGTACCCATGTATTCGTATTTATCCGCAGGCGAAAAATCGGGGGTCTCTTCCTTAACCGGGTGGGATTGGAGGTATGCTCGCTTCCTGGCCAGGTTTTCCAGAGCCCTCTTATAAGCTCTATCGGTATGGTACCAGAACTGATGCCGCAAGGCGTCATACTGGTTCTCTTCGACGATGCCCACACGCCGCCTCATCACGTCTCGCCAGCTACCGAAATAGTTGCTGTTATCCCGCGCCTCATCCCCGACCCGCAGATCGATGTAGAGGAACCGGTCCTGCGATTCCACCTCCCTGGTCAGGCTGCCGTAACGGGCGGTCATCGTATAAGTCTGAAAATCCCGCACCCGGTAGCTTAAGAAATAGGGAGCTGCCATACCCTCCATGGTAAGTTGCGCGAGCGAGCGTGTGAGTTCGTCATTGAGGGCGTTGAATATAGCATCA
>JALGZU010000524.1 GCA_025774735.1 candidate division LCP-89 bacterium
TAATTTTAGTGTATACTTAAAGGAGTAGAAATGGAGGATCTGTCTTTCTTCCAAAAGCCGGTATCTAACCTCGACTATTCTGATATTGAATGGCTTAAAAATGAGCGAATACCGGAAAGTTATAATCTTGACTATAAAAGAGATACTTACGGAAGGGGTAAGACGGATGAATTGGCTAAAGATATTTCGGCATTGGCAAATACTTCAGGAGGATACTTAGTACTTGGTGTGGATGAAGTCAAAGACTCTGACGAAGGGGAAACCTACCCGGGCGAGATAGTTGGTATAGAAAAGGAGGAAGATCTAAAGAAGCGAATTATCGACAGGATAATCCCTTCGATCATGCCGCATCCAGAAGTACATTTCAGCGATTTAATAAGTATTCCTGGTAAACAAGATCGAGTCGTATTGGTAACCTATATCCCCAAATCATACGATTCCTTGCATATGGTCGTTGTAAAGAAAAGAAATTGCTATTATAAACGCTTCCATGACCAGAATGTGCCGATGGATGAATATGAGGTAAGGATTAGATATGAGATGTTGGGCAGAGGGCAGAAATGGACTGATGATAGGTTAATGGAAGTATCAGAAGAAACTTATATTAGATTGGCACAACCTGAAAAGGGAGCTTTAATAGTAGCTACTGCGCCATTACTAACATCACAAAAATTTGATAATTTTGAAATAGCAAGATCATTTAACGACATAAAAAAATATAAACATCCTTGGCAGAAATATGGATCTACTAGCCCATTAAAAATACATATGGACTACTTTGAGAAAGCTGTTACAGAGCAAAATCCTATAGCCAGGATGAGGCTATATTTTGATGGTACAGCGTGTTATTCAACACGTTCAATTTTTAGTGAGGGGGATAGCGGAAGAGGTGTTTTCGTTGGTTCCATTATACATGAGGCATTCCACATGTTAAGAATACTTAACGATTTTTATATTCTGAATGGATTCTCAGCCTATTTAAAACTTTTGATTCAGATAAAGAAACTTCCTGGAGCGCGGCTGTCATTTCCTGATAGAAGTCAAATCGCAGATATTGAAAGTATGCCAATATATGATCGAGAATTCCCAACGTTTTCTAAAACGATTGAAATGGATACTCTTTTATCTAATAGAAAAGATTTACTCGATGAATGTGTACTTCCTTTGTTCAGAGAAGCAGGATTTGATCGGACTAAAAACTGCTGGAACGGGAAGGACGAACCTTACGAGAACTAACGCCAGAAATAATACAAATCCATGCACCAAACCTACATCTCCGACATCGCTGAAAAGGCCGGCCAGGAGGTGGAACTGCGCGGCTGGCTGTACAATTTCCGGTCTTCCGGCAAGCTCATGTTCCTGCAGCTTCGGGACGGCACCGGCCTCATCCAGTGCGTCACCTCCAAGAAGGAGGTCTCCGAGGGGGCCTGGGAAGCTGCCCAGGCGTTGACCCAGGAATCATCGCTGATCGTGCGCGGCAAGGTCAACGCTGACGACCGCGCCCCGGGCGGTTTCGAGCTCTGGGTGAGCGACGTCGAACTCGTCGGACCCTCGGAAGAATATCCCATCACGCTGAAGGAGCACGGCGACGCCTTCCTGCTCGACCACCGCCATCTCTGGATCCGTTCGCGGCGGCAACACGCCATCCTGCGGATTCGTCATCATGTGATAAAGGCCATCCGCGACTTCTTCGACGACAACGGTTTCGTCATGCTGGACGCGCCCATCTTCACGCCGTCCGCCAGTGAGGGGACCTCCACACTCTTCGAAACGGATTACTTCGGCGAAAAAGCCTACCTCTCCCAGTCCGGCCAGCTCTACATGGAACCCGGCTGCGCCGCCTTCGGCAAGGTTTACTGCTTCGGCCCCACCTTCCGTGCGGAGAAATCGAAGACGCGCAAGCACCTGACCGAGTTCTGGATGATCGAACCGGAGGTTGCTTACATGGACCTGGACGGTTGCATGGAACTGGGCGAAGACCTCACCTGTTTCATCGTCGAACGCGCCCTGGAGCGCTGCCGGCCGGAACTGGAAGTCCTCGAACGAGACGTCAGTAAGCTCGAGAGCATCAAAAAGCCCTTCCCCCGAATCCACTACAAGGATGCCTGCGACATCCTGGTGAAAAAGGGCATCGGATTCAAGCCGGGCGATGATTTCGGCGCGCCGGACGAGGAGGCGTTGGTCGAAGGGTACGACCGCCCCATAATCATTCACCGCTATCCCGCGGCCATCAAGGCGTTCTACATGAAGTGCGAAGCCGACGATCCGGACACCTCGCTCTCAGCGGACTTCATCGCTCCGGAAGGCTACGGCGAGATCATCGGGGCCAGCCAGAGGGAAGACGACATTGCCATCCTGGAGAGCAAAATTAAGGCGCACAAGCTACCCCGCGAGGCGTTCGAGTGGTACCTGGATATCAGGAAATACGGCAC
>JALGZU010000525.1 GCA_025774735.1 candidate division LCP-89 bacterium
TATGATATTTTAAAACTCTTGGGCAAAGAGACACTCATTCCAATAGGTGCGACCAATCTCCCATTCCTTGCCGCCCCCCTCATCGGCCTGGTCAGTGTCATGATCGTTTCGACAATTTTATGGGTCAGCAATTTGAATCCCCAAGAAACCTTTCTCGGGGACGTGATCGTTGTGATCTATCTCCTACTGATACCCTCGATCTGTATTGTCATCGGGGGGTTCGCTTCGGGTAATCCTCTTGCCAGTTTAGGGGCTTCCAGAGAGGTGAAATTAATTTTGAGTTATGAGCTGCCCTTTATTTTGGCGGTACTGGTGGCGGTCATACAGGCGGATTTTTCCATCCGGCTTGGAGACATCCTGGCCACCCAAACCCAGAACGGAATCATCGCGGCCAGCTGGTCGGGAGGGTTGGCCCTGCTCATCGCGGTGATGTGCACCCAAGCCAAACTCGCACTGGTCCCGTTTGACGCACCCGAGGCCGAAACTGAGATCTCGCATGGTGTGCTTATCGAATATTCCGGAATACTCCTGGCCCTGTTTCAACTCATGAGAAACATGCTCTTATTTGCGCTCCCGTTTTTTCTCATCATCGTATACCTGGGTGGTATAAGAGGAAATGGGGTTCAGCTGGCATTTGGGGCATTGGCTTATGTCGGCTTGGTGGCGCTGATCACCGTCATACGGAATACCAATCCTCGGCTGAAGATCGGTCAGGTTCTAAGATTTTTCTGGGGTCCGATGACCATTCTGGCCCTCATTGCGGTGTTGTTAGCCATGGGGAATTATTAACATGGGAATCCTGGAACATGCCTTCTTGAAATCACTGTGGGTGTTTCACCTCGCAACCGGCAGTTGTAATAATTGTGACATCGAGTTTCTGGATTGTCTGACTCCCCGGCATGATATCGAACGATTTGGCATGCAACTCACGGGGAGCATTAAACATGCCGACGTGTTGCTGGTGACAGGGGCGGTCAATCGGCAATGTATTCCTCGGCTGAAAAGAATCTATGAACAGATGCCGAAGCCCCGGTTGGTTGTGGCGATTGGGGAATGCGCACTCTCCCGCGGAGTATTCGTGCACAGTTATAACTGCCCGATGCCATTGGATCATGTGATCCCGGTCGATGTGTATATTCCCGGATGCCCTCCCCGACCCGAGGCCATCATTGCAGGGCTGGTCAAGTTGATCGAAGAGAAAAAGAATCCAAAGGATCCAGCAAGGGCCTAGAAAAAAAGATGAATCGAGAAGAGCTGCTACAAACTCTACGGGAACGATTCTCCGACGCGATCACCCGTGTGTACGAAAAATCTGCGAAGCGGGTCTATATTCAAATTCAAGCGGATGCCATTGTCCCGTTCGCTGCATTCCTCTTTAAGGACATCGGGGCCAGGTTCAATGTCGCCTCCGGTGTGGATGGGAGAAACCAGATGGAGATTCTCTATCATTTTACCGTTGAGGATATCGACCTTGTGATTTCGCTCAGGGTGATCTTGCCCAAGACAAAATTGGAAATAGCCTCCTTGACTTCGGTCTTTACCGCCGCGCATTGGATTGAACGGGAGATTCACGAGCTGCTCGGAGTCAACTTCATAGGACATCCGCAGCTCACGCGGCTCCTTCTTCCCGAAGATTGGCCGGAAGGCGTCTATCCCCTTCGCAAAGACTATGAAGAGTGGGATCCGAATGCCGTAAGGGATCGGGGGGTGTAATGCCGCGGACGATTCTTCCCATTGGGCCTTATCATCCCTTGCAAGAGGAGCCCGAATTTTTTGTTCTCACCCTCGAAGGCGAAACAGTGGTCGATATTGATCTACGGATCGGATACAACCACCGCGGTATAGAGAAACTCGCCGAGCGTCAAGCCTACGATCAGGTGACGTTTGTGGTAGAGCGGATCTGCGGCATCTGTTCCACCAGTCATCCGTTCGCCTATACCCTGGCGGTAGAAGATCTTCTCTCCATCGAGGCCCCGCCCCGGGCCCAATTTATCCGTACCATCATCGCCGAGGGAGAGCGGATGCATTCTCATCTGCTCTGGCTTGGTCTCGTGGGACACTTTTTGGGATACAACACTATCTGGATGTGGTGCTGGAAACTCAGGGAGGAGATCCTTGATGTCATGGAGATCTTATCCGGCAACCGAAATAACTATGCCATGTTTAAGGTCGGCGGAGTTTGGAGAGATATCCGGGCCGAGGATATTCCTGTCGTGATGAAAAAGATCGATTCCATCATCCCCACGCTGGAAAAACTAAAAAAGGCGATCATCGACGACCCCGTCCTCCATGCACGTACCAAAGGGATTGGTGTTCTGTCGAAAGAAGCGGCGATTGATTATTGCACGGTGGGTCCGACAGCCCGCGCTTCCGGGGTTGCGCGCGATATTCGAAAGGATTGTCCTTATGGAGTCTATGACCAAATCGAGT
>JALGZU010000086.1 GCA_025774735.1 candidate division LCP-89 bacterium
GAACTGTCGCCCAATTCGGAGAGGCGAATCATGGGTTCCGGATCCTTCAGAATGCGCTCGTCTTCAGCGACGAGTCTGGTCAGGATCTCTTTTGCTTTGGCAATATCATCCCCGTAGCCGATGCCGAAAGTCATGTCGACGCGTCGGGTCTCTTCGGTGGAGTAGTTGACAATACTCCCGTTGGAGATGTCCCCGTTGGGAATGATGGTCGTCTTGTTGTCGAAGGTTTTGATGACCGTATTGAAGATTTGAATGGCATGAACTTTCCCGATATGTCCCTGTGCTTCCACGACATCATTGACCTTGTAGGGTCTGAACAACAGGATCAAAACGCCACCGGCGAAGTTAGCCAAGCTGCCCTGCAGCGCCAGACCGACGGCCAGGCCGGCGGCACCCAGAACGGCGATGAACGAGGTCATCTGCACGCCCAGCATAGAGATGACTGTGATGGCCAGCATCGCCTTCAGGCCGATAGAAATCAGACTGGTGACAAATCGACTCAAGGTGACGTCGACATCACCCTTTTCGAGTCCCTTCCTTGCGATTTTGGTGAAAATGTTAATGACCCAAAGACCGATCAGCAGCGTGAGTATCGCCAGGAGAGCTTTGGGCACATAGAGCATGGAAAGCTCGATGGCTTTTGTGTATAGGCTATCCAAATCAACCATGTATACCTCCTCCTTTTTACAATCAATAACAGTTAAGTGTAGGGTATAGTCGCAAGATATGCTTTGTGTTCAAGATTTATTACGCATCCAGGTCGGAATCGTTTGAATTCCTTGCGGGGGGTAAGGTGCGTTCGCTCTTTATACGCTTTAATATAGCGATCTTCACAATTCACAAGCTGATTATTCGTAGATCGCTCGGAATTTCACCAACTTCAGAATTGACATTCACGTAAAATCATACTAAGTTACGGAATCAGTGCAATAATATTAAGCATTTTGGAGGCAAATTCTCATGAAGTTCAAAGCCATGTTAGTGCCCCTTCTCCTGGTGGCTGTCAGCGTTGCATCCGCCCAGGAGGAAGCTCAGGATCCCAACGCCTGGGAAACGTCCCTTGAAGTCAGCCTCGGGTTAACTCAGGCCACCTATTCGGACAACTGGACCGGCGGCGAAGTTGGATCCATCGTCTGGACGTCGAACCTGTATGGCACGGCACAGAAGCAGCTTTCCAGGATTTTACGTTCGGAGAACGCATTACAGCTGGCCTTCGGCCAAACGCACAGCCAGGATGAGGAGACCAAAGACTGGGCTGCCCCCGCGAAATCCACCGACAAGATCCGCTTCGATACCGTCCTGAAGTTCACCCTCGATGCCTGGCTAGATCCTTACGCAGCGGGCATTTTCGAATCACAATTCTACGACGCGTCCTTGCCTTACGATGAGCGCTACGTCAATCCCATTGACCTGACCGAGAGCGCCGGCGTTTCCAAGACCTTAATCGATCAGCCGTCATCGAAGCTGGCCACCCGGCTGGGATTAGGCTTGCGCCAGGCCATCATGCAGGAGGGCGTGGATTCTGCAGGCGTCGTGATCGAGGAGAGCATGACGACCCTGGACGGGGGCATTGAATGGGTAACGGACTGGAATGCGACGCTGTCCGAAACGTTGAACTATACGACCAAGCTATCGGTGTTCCAGGCGTTTTTCTATTCTGAATCGGACGAATTGGAAGGCTTGCCCGAGGCGGATTACTGGAAGACAACCGACGTGGCGTGGGAGAATATTTTGACGGCCCGAGTGGCATCGATTGTCCAGGTCAGCCTGGCGTGGGAACTGCACTACGACAAACAGAAGGCTCTGGGCGGCCGCTTCAAAGAGACTCTGGCTCTGGGTGTGGCCTATGTGATGTAAGTTAGAAGAATCATCAAGCGGTAAAATAAGCCTGGAGACAGACCCTCCGGGCTTTTGTATATAAAAAAATGGGCGGTTAAAAGCCGCCCATTTACGTTTGGAGTGATTGTATACTACTTCGTCAGGAGGAGCTTTTGTACCATCTGCTGATTTTCAGTCTGAACCTGTACGAAGTAGACGCCAGAGGTTAATCCCGACGCGTTCCAGGTCACGTCATGGCTGCCCGCATTGCGGTAGCCATCCACCAGCGAAGCGACCCTCTGGCCGGTCATGTTGTAGACGCTCAGGTTGACCATCCCGGCATCGGGAAGGTCGAAGCTGAGCGTGGTGACCGGGTTGAAGGGATTCGGGGATGCGGACAGGGCGATGCGGTCGGGCATCATCTGACCGGATTCGCAGAGATCCTCAACCTCCCAGCCGCTGCAGTTCCAACTGCCGAGACCGGTTCCATCCCCGTCCCCGGTTTTGTAGAAGTAGAAGTAGTCCTGGCTGTAAACCTGCAGCTCGCTCTGAACGCCCACGTAGCCGTAGTAGTAGTAGTAGCCCGAGGGTGCCGTGCCCGGAACCTCCTGGAAAAGGCTGCGGGTGATGCTGCCGTAGGGATCCAGTGACAGATCGGTGCGGACAAGCAGCGGTCCGAAGAAGCTGTCGTCGGGGAGCTGGACCTCCGTCCAGGCGTCAAAGGTCACCGCAGAGCTGGTCTGGTTATTGGCTGCAAAGCTATAATTAACCCGTCCACCGGTGGGTGGAACCTGCAACCCACCGAGATTGTTGATATCTGTGGTCGGCGCCGGCGGCGTGGTAGCGGTTTGCAGATACCGTTTCAGCCTGGAGTCGTAGCCACCCGAGACGATGTCCATGGTGCCTTCGCCGTCCCAGTCTATGATGGCAATGCGGCTGGTGCTGCCGTGGTCAATCGTGATGGCGCCGGTTGCGAGTGCAACTGGATTGGCCAGCAACGGAGTTTCGTTAGTACCGTTGTTCTTGCAGTAGTAGACATAACCGCTGATTTCGCCCGTGATCAGATCTTTCGCCCCATCACCGTTCAAGTCGACGACGATCGGACCCGAGCGGGAACCGAAATCGACCTGAGAACCGATTGCCAGCGTCACCCACTGGGTGGTGCTGAAGCGTGGTTCCTCGTTGGTATTGACGTTGATGTAGAGATAGACCCGTCCGTCGCTGGCTCCCACCAGCAGATCCTTCAGTCCGTCTTCGTTCCAGTCGTCCACCCAGGGCTGTGAGTAGCTTCCGATATCGATGGCGAGGCCGCCCACCATGACAAGTCCATCATAGGTAAGCGAGGGATTGCCAGCCGTGCCGATATTGCGGTAAAAGCGCACCTGACCGTTGTTTTCACCCACGAGCAGGTCGTTCAAACCGTCCTCGTCCCAATCCACGATCCGTGGAGTTGCGCCGATGCATCAACCATAGCTGACTGCGATGGGGGAGCCGTCGGCAGTCACCATTACCTCCGGCCCAAACTCCGGTATGACTCCCGTGGATACGTTCTCGTAGTAGAGAACGTTGCCGGAATAGAATACACCGACCATCATGTCGAGGTCGCCGTCGTCATCCCAATCGCCGAATTCAGGGGCGTCGTAAACGTTGTCTCCGACGATATACCCCTGGTCATTGGTCACAAAATAGGCATAATCGTAATTAGGCGTCTCTTGTGCCCAGGCTGCGGTGATGAGAAGAAAACAGACGAACAGACCAAATGTTTTCCTCCACATAATCTTCTCCTTTCTTTGATGAGTGATGGCTTTTTTTACTTAATCAGCGTTAATTTTCGTGTTTCTGTATTTTCTTTTACGTTGAGTGCGACAATATATATCCCACTGGGGAGAGCCGACGCGTCCCAGGTGACCTGGTGATTTCCGGCAGCACGATGGCCATCCATCAGACCGTCTACCCGCCGGCCGGATTGATTGAACACGTTCAGGCGGACAAAATCTGCTTCCGGCAGGTCGAACTGGATGGTTGTCACCGGGTTGAAGGGATTCGGCGAGGCATTCAGGCTGAGACGATCCGGGAGCGCGCTCGGGTCGGGATTAAGGTCTCCCACGACCCATCCACTGATTTCCCACTTACCGGTGCCACCATCGCCGCCGGATGATTTCGTAAAGTTGAAAGAATTCGAATGGTAAACTTGTAGGGCTTCGGAGTTGCCGGCATAGCCGAAATAAGTGTAATATCCCGGGGGAGCTCCCGGCGGTACCGCCTGGGTGAGCGTGCGCGAAATGGTATCGTACGGACCCAGAGTCAGATCCTGTCTGACCAGCAGCGGTCCGTAAAAACTCCCAAAGGACTGTTTCACCTCCGTCCAGACATCGAAAGTGATGTTCGATATGGAGGGATTGTACGCTGAAAAGGCGTATGTCAGGGTACCGCCTGAGGGGGGGATTGTGGATCCGCCCAGGTTTTGCAGTTCTACCAGCGGTCCCTGTTCGGTCGTCGGCGCCTGGAAATACAGCCTCAATCTGCCATCCGAAGAACCGGCGAGGAGGTCCATATCCCCGTCTTCGTCCCAGTCGGTGGCTGCCGCACGTGCCCAGGCCCCCGGTTGCATGAGGATCCAACCGGTATAGAGCAATTCCGGATCCGCCAGCAGCGGATCAGCGTTGGTGCCGTTGTTCTGGCAGTAATGGACGTAGCCGTCTCTCTCGCCACTGATCAGGTCTTTAAGACCGTCCCCGTTCAGATCGACCACGACCGGACCAGACCGGGCACCGAAATTGACCTGTGAACCGGATGCGAGCGTGACCTGCTGGGTGGAGTTGAATAGCGGATCTTCGTTGGTGCCTTCGTTGATGTAGAGATATACATAACCGTCGTTCGCACCGACCAGCAGGTCTTTCAAGCCGTCTTCGTCCCAGTCATTAACCCAGGGATGAGACCAGCCGCCGACGGAGAGCATCTCACCACCGACCTGCAGGTTGCTGTCAAAGGTAAGAACCGGATTAGCGGCAGATCCGATGTTGCGGTAGTAGAAGATCTGGCCGTAGGGACCTCCGGAAATCAGATCCATCAAGCCGTCTTCGTTCCAATCCACGATCCGCGGGAGGGCATCATAGATTCACCCGGCACCGATGGCGATGTAGATTCCGTCAGCCACAACGATAACCTGTTCGGCGAATTCCGGCTCCGGTCCCGTGGAGATGTTCTCGTAATAGTAGATATAGCCGCCTAAGTCCACTCCAACCATGAGGTCGAAATCACCGTCGTCATCCCAGTCGCCGATATCCGGGGTCGCCGCATAGACGTTCCCCTCGGCGATATAGCCCGATTCGTTCGTGATGAAATAGGGGTAATCGAAATTGGGCGCCTGCGCCCAGGCTGTTGCGACGAATGTGAAAAGGATCACAAAAAGAATGGTGAATTTGTGCATGCTGCGGTCTCCAAAATATTCAGACTATTTCAGCAGGACGACTTTCTGTACGTCCTGGAACGTTTCGGTCTGCAGTGAGATAAGATAGATGCCGGAAGAGAAATCTCCTGCATTCCAGCTTAAAGCGTGTTTGCCTCCGGGTGCATATCCCTCCACAAGGGAAGTGAGCTTCCGCCCGTTTGGATTGTATACGAGCATTGTAATATAACCGGAAGAGGGCAGCTCGTAGTTGATGGTGGTCACTTCGTTGAAAGGATTGGGAGTAACCTCCAGACACGGTTTTTCAGGCAGTAGAGCGGCGTTTTCACTGACCGGTTCGTCATGCCATCCGTACAGTTCCCAGCCTTCGATGCGGTCTCCGGCGGAGATATCCATTTTATGGAAGAAGAAGTAGGCGTCGTCATATACCTGAAGTTCGGTGTAATTTCCTACGTAGGTGTGGTAGAAGTACAATCCGTTCGGCGCTGACGCGGGGACATTCTGGCTCAGGTCCCGTGAAATCGTTGCTGCAGGTGGGAGGTTGACGTCGTTCCTTGACAGAAGCGGGCCGAAGTAGGAATAATTCGGCAGCCGCGCTTCGGTCCAGATGTCGAAGGTCAGGGCAAGGATAGCTGGATTTTCAATTTCGATGGTGAACTCCACCACGCCGCCAGAGGTGGGAATGATCCAGCCGCTGTTATTGGTGAGGGTAATCTGCGGCGCCGGTTGCGACGTAACCGTCCGCTTATACAATTTCAGGCGTGATTCGATGGAGCCCGCCATCAGGTCGAGATCGCCATCGCCGTCCCAATCCAGCGGAGCGAAGCGGCCGGTGGCACCGGCGTATATATCGAGAGTGTCTATGCCGAGCATCACCGGGTCGAGCAGCTGCGGATTGGAGTTGGTGCCGGTGTTTTCGAAGAAGTAGGCTTTGCCGTTGGTGCATCCGGAGACAACGTCCTTCAGGCCGTCATTATCCAGATCTATGACCACGGGAGCCGCCCTCCCGGGCACTGCCAACTGCTCGCCGCCGGCCAGCGTGACGTACTGCGTCCGGTTGAAGACCGGGGTGGCGTTGGATCCTTCGTTGAGGAAGAGCCGCACGAAGCCGTCGCTGGCTCCCACGAGGAGGTCGTTCAGCCCGTCGCCGTTCCAGTCGTCCACGCAGGGGCAGGCGTTGTTGATCACGCTGAGTTCGGAACCGTCCACCATCAGACAGCCCTCGCTGGTCAGTGCCGGATTGCCCGGAGTTCCGACATTGCGGTAATATTCAACCTTGCCCCAATAGTCGCCCACCAGGAGATCTTTCAGCCCGTCATCGTTCCAGTCCACCATCTGTGGAGCGGCGCCCTGGCATCAGGAATAGCCAACCGAAATAGCCTGGCCATCGGCCATTAGAATTTCTCTGGGTGTGAATTCAGGAGGAGTTATGGGGGAGACGTTCTCGTAGTAATAGATATTCCCGTAGTAAAGGATGCCGACCATCATGTCCGGGTCGCCGTCATCGTCCCAGTCGCCGAAGGTGGGGATCAGATACTCGTTGTCTTCGGTGATGTAGCCTTCCGGATTGGTGACGAAACGGGGGTAGTCGAAGTTGGGCGGCTGGGCGAGAGAGGTCGTGACGAGAACCAGTAGAACAACTGTGTAACGCACTGTGGTCATGGCACCTCCACGGCGTGATCCCTGAACCATCCCTGCCCAGGATCGGGAGTATCACATGCGGTCATCAGGACAAATTTGCGGGAGCGTGTGAGGATCGAACTCACCGCGGACTGTATTAGAGCCCGCCAGCGGGTTTGAAGCCCGTGAGCCACGCCAGTGACCATCCGCTCCCAAGGTGGAGACCGGGATTACGGTTCCACGAATATTTTTCCGGGATCCCCTTCGTGTACCTGACCGATCAAGGAGGCCGCTCCCACGCCCTCGGCGTGCAAAGTCGCCAACAGATCGGCGGCGTCGTCGTAATCAACGGAGATGATCAGTCCGCCCGAAGTCTGGGCATCGTGGATCAGGATCGATTGCTCATCAGTAATACCATCCGCCAATGCCACGTGCGGCTTGAGGAAGTTCAGGTTGCTCTTGCTGCCGCCCGGGACCGTATCGGAACCGGTGAAGTCGTAAGCTTCCGGGATGATGGGGATCTGCGAGTAGAACAGCCTGGCATGCGTGCCCGAAGCCGTCATCATTTCGTACAGATGTCCCATCAAGCCGAAACCGGTGACGTCTGTGCAGGCGTGAACCTTGAAGCGGTTCATGATCTCTGCCGCCTTCTTGTTCAGTTCGATCATGACGTCGCCGACCTTTTTGGCCAGTTGGCCGTTGCCCTTGCCCTGCTTGATCGCCGTGGTGATCACGCCCATACCGATCGGCTTGGTCAGGATTAACCTGTCACCGGGTTTGGATCCGGCGTTGGTCATGATCTTGTCCGGATGGACGATGCCCGTCACCGAAAGGCCGAATTTCAGCTCCTTGTCGATGCAGGTATGTCCGCCGGCGACCACTGCTCCTGCTTCGGTGACCTTTTCCTGCCCGCCGCGCAGAATGTCAGTCAGGACATTCAGGGGGAAGGTGCCCTTGGGCCAGCCGACGACGTTCAGGACCGTCAGCGGCGTGCCGCCCATGGCGTAGACGTCGGAGAGGGAATTGGCCGCGGCCACCTGTCCGAAGGTGAAGGGATCATCCAGGATGGGCGTGAAGAAGTCCACCGTCTGGATGATGGCCAGATCGTCCGATAGCTTATAGACTCCGGCATCGTCCGCCGTGTTCGTGCCTACCAGCAGGCGCGGGTCATTGATCGTGGGTAAGCCTTTTAACACTTCGCCCAGCTCCGCCAGGCCTAATTTCGAGGCTCAACCCGCGCAGGCAACCGTTGCGGTCAGCCGGATGATTTCTTCTTTGGTGCTGTTCATGCCGATTAGATGGTGCCGTTGTGACAGATGGATAACCGTTACTTCGTGAACTTTTAAACTATATAATATAAAGTAAAATTTCTGGGATATCAAGTATTTCTGGATTTAGTGCATGTTGAACAGGTTGCGTTTAATTGCAGATAGCGTGCCAGCCGATTTTGTACTAAATTGAGATGGATAAAAAACTGCCAAACTGTCATTCCCGCGAAAGCGGGAATCCAGCTTACTCCTTGATTATTATAGACTCCCGCTTTCGCGGGAGTGACACTGGTGCTGTCCGGACATCCTTCTGCATCAACCTCAAATTTCAGGCATACACCGTGCAAATATTGAAGCTCTCACGTTCAGTTTACAGCATTTTTTCATAGAGCACGATGTCGGTGCCCCAGTAATGGGCTTTGAGTCGGCCGCAGAGGCTGTAATCCAATTTCAGGTATAACTCGTGCGCTGCTTTCAATTCGGGGGCCGAATCGAACCAGAGCTTGACCGCACCGGTCTCCCGTGCGTACTCTTCGGCTCTATTCATTAAGGCTTCCGCAAAGCCGCGGCGGCGATAACCGGGGTGCGTAACCAGATGCACCAGGTGCAGCGTCCCGTGCCTGGTTTCACAACCGATGGCTGCGGCGATCTTACCCTGTTCCTCAATGACGAAATAGAGATCCTGCTCCAGCCAGTTGCGGACGGTATCGGCGTCCGGGCACCGTTCCTTTGTCAGTCTTTCACCCAGAATCCCGATTTCTGACGACCAGACTGTCTCGTATAACGCTGCCAGCGAGGTGGCGTCACTTGCGTCTGCGCGGCGGATGGTCATTTACTCAGCCTTGTCTCGGATCCGATGACTACTATTTAGCGAAAACTCCCCGCTGGGCGGCGATCCGGCCTCCCGCATTTAACCGGAAGAAGTAGATCCCGGAAGCCAATGGCGCGGCATTCCAGGTAACGGTGTGTACACCTGCACCCATCGATCCGTCAATCAGCGTTTCGACCAAGCGCCCGGAGGCGTTGTACACCTTCAAGGCCACATTGCTTTTTCCAGGCAGGCTGAAGCTCAGGGTGGTGCTCGGATTAAATGGATTGGGGTAGGGGGGATATAACTCAAACCTTTCAGGCTGAAGGGGTCCTGCACTGAGCGAGGCAATTGCTTCTCCCAACGTGAAAGACCAATCATTCCAGCTGTCGAGATGGTCTCCGGCATTGACGATGCTGAAGGGGAAGCTCGAGGCGTCCCAGATCTCGTGCTGCGCCGGTCCGGCATTCACCGCCAGGAAGAAATCGCCCAGGGGAGCTCCGCCGGGCACGTTCAGTCTCCCCAGGACAGTGCGCTGCTGATAGGCG
>JALGZU010000526.1 GCA_025774735.1 candidate division LCP-89 bacterium
AATCCGAAATTGCTAAAGTTGTACAGAATTATCGAAATGCCCCTGTCAATACTCCAGCAGCTCTCGCAGAGCGTTAAGTACTTTCTCTTTATTCGGTAAGAAGTATTCTTCAAGCGGCGGAGCGTAGGGGATTGGGATATCCAGACCCGCCAGCCTCTTAACCGGAGCATCCAGATATTCGAACCCTTGTTCAGCGATGTGTCCGGCCCATTCTCCGGCCAGACCACCGGTCAGGGTGTCTTCCTGCAGCAGCAGCACGCGATTGCAGCGTTTTACTGAGTCGAGGATCAGCTCCTTATCATAAGGCAGCAAGCTGCGCAGATCGACGACTTCAATTTCGATACCCTCCTGTGCAAGTTCCTCGGCGGCTTCGAGAGCGACGTGAACCATGGCTGCATAGGTGATGACGGTTGCATCACTGCCCGGCCGCTTGATGTCGCCCACACCGATAGGGACGGTGAAATCGTCCTTGGGGATCTCTTCTTTGATGCGCCGATAGAGGTATTTATGTTCGAAAAAGATGACCGGATTGTCGTCTCGGATGGCAGACTTCAAGAGGCCCTTGGCGTCATAGGGTGTAGAAGGTGCTAGTACCTTCAGACCGGGAGTGCGTGTGAACCACGCCTCCGGATTTTGCGAGTGGAAAGGTCCACCGTGCACATTACCTCCGCTGGGTCCGCGGATGACCATGGGGACCTTGAAACCGGACCGGTAATACATCTTGGCGGACACGTTGACGACCTGGTTGAATCCGGTTGTGATGAAATCCATGAACTGCATTTCGGCAACCGGCCTGAAACCCGCCATGGCGGCGCCGGTGGCCACCCCGATGATGGCGGATTCCGACAGCGGTGTGTCCAGAATGCGTTCCGGTCCGAATTCATCCAGAAAACCTGCCGTCACGCGGAATGCACCGCCGTAAATACCGATATCTTCGCCTAATTGGAAGACGTTCTCATCTCTGAGCATCTCTTCCCGCAGTGCCTCGGATATCGCTTGAATATAGGTTATCTCAGCCATTGTATGTTCCCGTCATGAAATTCTGATTTATTCTGCGTACACGCCTTCTAATGCTGTGTGAGGCTCCGGTTCGGGACTGGCATCCGCGAATTCCACTGCTTCGTCGACCTCCTTTACGATCTGCTCTTCCATCTTTTTCAGAGCTGCCTCTGTGAGCAATCCTTTTTGAAGGAGGAACGCCTGGTACCGTTCGACGGGATCCTTCCGTTTCCATTCTTCCAGCAATTCAGGAGGGACGTACTTGTGGTCGTCGTGTTCGGAATGCCCCCGCATGCGCATGGTCATGGTTTCGATAAGGGTAGGACCCTCTCCGGCGCGAGCGCGCTCGATCGCCTTGTGACAGGTTTCATAGACTTCGAGAATATTAGTTCCGTCTATCTGGTATCCGGGGATGCCATAGCCGATCGCCCGGTCGGAGAGTTTTTCGCAGGAGTACTGCTTGGTGTTGGGGGTGGAGTAGGCGTACTGGTTGTTCTCAATAATCAGGATGAAAGGGACTTTCTGCACAGCAGCGAAATTCAAGCCCTCGTGAAAATCGCCCACCTGAGATCCCCCGTTACCGATGTAATTCATGACCACCGTCTTCTGACCTCGCATTTTCATCGCCAGTGCCCAGCCCACGGCGGGAGGAATCATAGCGGATAAATGGCTGATCATGCCGACGATGTTTCTCGACTTATCGCTCAGGTGGATGTTGCCATCTTTTCCCTTGGTGGGGCTGCCAGCCTTGTTCAGGTACTGGAGAAAATAGGTTCTGGGAATCTGACCGAATGCAAACTGGGCACCCAGGTCGCGAATGAGTGGGAAGAGAACGTCGCCCTTCTCCATCGAAAGGGGGTATGCCGATCCCACGGAGGTCGCCTCCATGCCGGTTCCCAGATACACTCCGCCGACAACTTTGCCCTGGCGGTACAGCTTAATGACGCGAAACTCGGACTCACGGGTCAATTTCATGAGGTAGAGCATCCGCAGGTAATCATCTTTTTTAAGGCCAGGATAGACCTTGTCCTCAATACCGTGATCGAATTTCGGTGTCTTCGCTGCCGGTTTCTTAGTTTTTGCTTTTGGCACGCTTAGTCTCCAACGCTTTGATGTCGAAGTAACGATTTGGTGTCAACATTATAATTCTTTACGTCATTTGGGTTGGTTCGGTTGGTAGTTGCAGTCCCCCCACCGAAAATGGAAGACATCTCTGCACTTACAATCCTGGCGACGTCATCCAGGTTGACGCTACATCCGGTCTCATGTTCCATGGATGTCATCTCGACGTCGGGGATACCGCAGGGTACGATCAAATCGAAGGCTGACAGATCTGTGGATACGTTCAATGCGAACCCGTGATAGGTTACCCAGCGGCTGATCTTCACTCCTATGGAAGCGATTTTCCGGTTTCC
>JALGZU010000527.1 GCA_025774735.1 candidate division LCP-89 bacterium
TAAATTGAAATCAGATTAATGGCCTGGCTAATAAAAGACAAACGCACCGGCAAGTGGAATGTCCGATGGTACGAGAACGGCCGGATCTGTTTTAAGGCTACCGGGACAAAGGACAGAAAGCGCGCAAATCAGAAGCTGGTCGAAATCGAAAAGACGATGGGGGTGCCTCAGCCCGAACACCTCACCCTCTCCGAACTCTACGACCGCCGGACCGCCTACCTCAAAATCGATGGTGCAGAGAATTCCATCCTGCGCGAAGAAGGGGCGTACAAGGCGTTCAGGGCGTTCCTGGGGGCCATAAACCCCACCGGAACCCCATCCCTGGGGGTGTTTGACGATTACAAGGCTTACAGGCGCAGTTCTGGCGTGTCTGACGGCACGATCAACGGAGACTTAAAGCACTTGCAAGCGATGTTTAATTGGGGATCCAAAAGAGGCTATTGCGATTCTATCAATATCCCCAAGATCAGGCTGAATGAATCCCAGCCGGTCTTTCTCGAAGAGGAAGAGATCCGGTCATTCTTCCAAGCGATTGAAGAGCTGAAACCCACCTGTCCGAAATATCTATCCCGTCTGGGAGATGATTTCTGGCGAGACTACTGGCGCATGATCTTCGAATTGTATTTCCAGACTGGAGCGAGGCGGGATGAAATCGCAGATCTCAAATGGGAAGATGTTGATTTTAAGCGGTCGGAGATCACCCTGAAGAACACGAAGGGCAAGCGGGACCGGACAATCCCATTGACGGGGGACCTACTCGGTAAACTGAGGAAATTTGAAGAGGGGGGAATGAGCCAGGTCTGCCTTCACAGTGGCCGGCGCAACCTGAATGTCTATAAGCGATATGCTCTCGCAGCCGGCATCAAGGACCCGGCGAAACTCAAAATCCACGTTATCCGGCACACCGTTGCCAGCCACATGAACATGAAGGGCTTCACCCTGGAGACCATCCGGGACATCCTCGGCCACCGGAAGATAATGACAACCACCATTTACACCCATGCCAATCGGGAACATCACCTTAAGGCGATTCAATCACTACCCTGGATTGAGCAGCATAATACATCAGCATAACGAGTTAAACACTTGATATTATTATAGGGGTCATATTACTGGGGGTCATGTGGTCGCTGGTTCAAATCCAGTCGCCCCGACAAGCTAATATATAGGGAAAACAAGCAATAACCACCGCATTATACGGTGGTTTTATTTTTGGGACGAGTTGGAAATGTTTAGTATAATTTGGGAATATTTATAATATGATGCGTCAGCATTTACGTCAGCATTAATTGACCTGAGCAACCAATGATGACGCATTTAGCACTGTGCGATCATTTCTCGCCAGCGACATCCGGGGTTATAGAGGTGTGGGTATTCCTGGAATTTCGTCCAATCTCCAGCCCATTTGAATCCGATCTTCTTGGCAATCTCCCCGTAAAATCGCCAGAGCTTTAAATCCTCTTCGGCTTCGTTTGGAATTCCCTCATCGTTCCATATCGCCCGACCGAACCGGGTCGGTGTGGCATCGAGGGCGTGATGGTAATTGTGATCGCTCTGCCCCGGTCCCGCATAGGTCAGGATGCGCGGCCCATGTTGCGGTCCGACACCCAAGAGAAGGGTTGCAAGATCGGGACGGGTGTACCTGGCTGAAAGCTCGTCGGCTTTCGCCTGGATAATCTCAAGGGGTCGTCCGATCCGATAGAGCCGCGCCTGTTCTTCGTTTGACCGGAAGGTACAGTAAATCAAGAGATCAACCTCCGGGGGTGTCTCTGCGGCGAATCGATCTTCGAGTATAAACGCCCACCCCTGGATCGAAGGATCTAAATCCCGTATGTCCCTACTCGCCATGATTCATCCCTACTTTATGAGATCGAGGGGATTCCCGCCCGTGATGAGGCTCGTTAGTTTGTTCTTCACCCCGCGCCGTTCCGCCGACCTTCCGACGATCCACGCCGTCGATGCTCCACCCCAGGCCATCCAGAACTGTGTCGGGAGTTCGAAGGGTTTGATGTCCATACCCGCGAACTGTTGAACAATTGGAACCAGCACGTAATTGATCGCCGTCATAATCATCCCGGAATAGAGCAACCAGGGACGTGCCCGCTTCGTGAACTTATCACCCTGTTGCATCTCTGCGACGATGATCGCTTGCTTTGCTGCCAGCTCTGCCCGGGCGGTCGCCTCGGCCTCGGAGATCCGCTCAGAAACGATCTTCTCAATTTCAACCTTGGCCGCATCCTTCTCCTCCTGGGAGGTATGCAGGTTGTCAATCAGATCGTCAACGGGCTTGATTATCTTTGTGCCGAGGTCAAAGATGCTGTCCAGAATACTCATTACTTCACCTTCATTTCTGCAAATTTCTGAATCGCTTTCGGTGCAAAAGCACCAAGCAGGAATCCGAAGGTTATCA
>JALGZU010000528.1 GCA_025774735.1 candidate division LCP-89 bacterium
GATAGCGTTGATTATAAGGTTCTTTCAGCCACCCGAATGAATTCGGTTGCTCTGGTGCGACTCAAACTAATGATTTCATGTCATCCTGAGCGAAGCGCCACGAAGTGGTCCCTTCGGGAAAGGATCTCTGAGATTCTTCACTCGCCTGCGGCGGTTCAGAATGACACTGTGGCTTTTGGAACTAAATAATATACAAATACAAATGCAGCAGCACCGCCGTATATATGCCCACGATCAGGTCGTCGATCATGACGCCCAATCCGCCGGATAGCTTCTGCGAGCGGCGGGCGGGGAACGGTTTCCAGATGTCCAGGGCGCGGAAGATGAGAAAGGAGGCGATCAGGATGGGGAGGGTCTTGGGGAGCAGAAACAGCGCCGTCCATTGGCCCACGAATTCGTCCCAGGTGGCCTGCTTGGGATCGTTTCCGTACTGTTTTTCCAGGGCGGTGCAGATGGGGATGCCGGCGGTGAAGGTGATGATGATCAGGCCGATCTGGGCGAAGGCGTTCAGGGGAGGCAGGACGATCCAGATCAGGAGGGCAACGAAGCTGCCGACCGTGCCCGAGGCCAGGGGGCTGTAGCCCGTTCCAAGTCCAGTGCCGATCAGCTTGATGAGGAATTTCAAGGGGGATTTCCGGGAAGTTTAAGGGTCAGGCCGCCGAATTCTTGGGTTCCAGGCGGTTGCGGTTCAGGTAGAGCACGCCCGAAATGACCGTGATCACCATGCAGATGAAGATCAGGACGTGGACGATGTATGTGACGGCGGTGTCGCCGGGGTAGTAGGCCGCGCTTTCGGGGATTTTCAGGGTGATCTGGCGGAAGTTCAGGATAACCAGCGTGAAGATGATGGTGAAAAGCTGCGCCGTAGTCTTGACTTTGCCCCATATACTGGTGATGACCGGCGTCTCCCGCATCACCGCCCAGATCCTCAGTGCCGTGATGCCAATCTCCCGCAGTGAGATGATGGCCACCCAGACGGCCAGATAGACCGCCACGGCGGCGAATTCGTCCCGCAGGACGATGGCGACGAAGCCGGTCAGGGTTAGCAGTTTATCCGCCAGCGGGTCGGCGAATTTGCCGAACTGGGTCACCTGACGGTAGCGGCGGGCCAGACGTCCGTCGTAGTGGTCGGTGAGCGCCGCCAGGATGAAGAGAAAGGTGCTCAGGATCTGCAGCTCCATCCGGTCCGACAGGAAGCAGAACAGGAAGAGCGGCACCAGGATGAAGCGCAATCCGGTGAGCAGGTTCGGCAGAGTCCAGAGTCGCATATCGATGCGATGGTCCTATGATTTAGGCTTTGGCCGTTTCTTTCTTTCCGCAGAGGAAGAGCAGGCGTTCCCAGTATTCGTCGACTTCCTCTTGCAGTTCGTCGATGACGTGGCGGTTTTCAGGCCGGAAGAGGTGCCGGAAGCGTCCCTGCGGTTTCAGGAACTCTTCCACCGGCAGCTTCTCCTTGGGCGTGTAGTTCAACTTCCAGACGCCGTGATCGACCTCATAGCTGGGGAAGAAGCAGGTTTTTGCCGCCAGCCGGGCGATGTTGATGGTGTCCTTGCCGTCGTACTTCCACCCCGGCACGCAGGGCGTGAGGATGTTCAGGAACGCCGGGCCTTCGACTTCCAGCGCCCTCTCCAGAATACGGCTCAGGTTCTTCCAGTTGTCCGAGGTCGCCTGCGCCACGAAGGGGATGTGGTGCGCCGCCATGATCGCCGTCAAATCCTTGCGCTTGCCCACGCGCCCGAATGATTCCAGCCCCACCGGCGTGGTGGTCGTGTTGGAGCCGTGCGGTGTGGACGAGGAACGCTGGTTGCCGGTGTTCTGGTAGGCCTCGTTGTCGTAGCAGATGTAGACCATGTTGTGGCCGCGTTCCATGGCGCCTGAGAGCGCCTGTAGGCCGATGTCGTAGGTGCCGCCGTCACCGCCGAAGGCGATGAACTTGTAGTCTTCCTTGATCTTGCCCCTCTTCTTCAGGGCGCGATATCCCGCTTCCACGCCGGAAATCGTCGCCGCCACGTTTTCGAAGGCGTTGTGTATGAAGCTGCACTCCCAGGCGGTGTAGGGGTATATCGTCGTGGATACTTCCAGGCAGCCGGTGGCCGCGCCGACCACCAGGTGTGATTCGGTCGAACGCAGCGCCAGACGGGCCACCGCAGGCACTCCGCAGCCGGGGCAGAGGCGGTGTCCACCGGTCAACCGTTCCGGCCGGTAGGTTAAGTCCTTCAGTTTTGCCATTGTATCTCCAGGTTTCTCATTATCAGGTTGTTATCCCGCAATTTATACGAGGGCGGGAACGCCTTCCTCTTTCAGGTTCAAGTAGCCGATGCGGCGTTTGACCTGTCCTGTGGCGACCGCTTCTTTCAGATCTTCGAAGGCGGTCATGATGTGTTCCGGTTCGATCGGCTTGCCGCCCA
>JALGZU010000529.1 GCA_025774735.1 candidate division LCP-89 bacterium
CAAAACCCCGGAAGTTACCTTCACCAGTGAACGCACAGCACTCGAGAGACAGATCCTCGGCTCTTACAGAACCATAGAAGAAGACGCCTGGATGGTTTCCTCCGTGCGCTCATCATCTCCACAGGAAGTGCAGATACCGGAGAGTAAACGGCTGGTTCTGGAAGCCTTTGCTAACCGCAAGTTCAACGCCGACGACATTGAAGATTTCAAGCGAGACGGCGTCATCGGCGAGACGGCTACAGGCCTGCTGATCCTGCGTCCTACACAAAAATACGAGAAAGATGCGGAGTATAGCGCTATGGTCGACCGGATCATGGCGGAAGAAAACCGTGACCGGAACATCATTATGGACCGAGTTGTGGAGATTAACTCTTCTGTCAATCCCACCGACCGGGAGGCCGTCACCCGAGTCTTCGCGCAGATGAGTCGAGCTGCCTCACCACCGGGGTCCTGGATCCAGCTCGAAGATGAACGCTGGGTGAAAAAATGATCATTCATTAATCAAGATGTTATTCATTACCTTCTTCCTGGCTCTTCTCGTTCTGCACACCTGTGCAGAGGCACTCCCCCCTGAAAGTTCCGGTTCCCCTTCCGCCAAGTTAAACCTTTCCCAGCAATTGACTGTCGACCTGAGTTCAGAGATATGTCCGAGCCTGTCACCGGACGGCCGCTGGCTGCTTTATGCTTCAAACAGAACGGGGACCTACGATCTTTGGGTCCGTCCGGCTGCAGGCGGAATTCCGACCCAATTGACGTCCCATCCCGCCGATGATTACTCCCCAGCCTGGTCCCCAAACGGCCGTAAAATCTGCTTCGTCTCAACCCGGGACGATCCCCAGGGCGACCTCTATATTTTGAATTTCTCTGTCAGGTCGGGCAAACCCCGTGCAGCACGAATCCGGTTGTTGTTGGAGGACGCCGGTTTTCAGGATTCTCCCAGCTTCTCGCCGGATGGAAAATTCATCGCCTTTAGAGATGGAACCGGCTCTCGCAGCCGTATTGCGCTGCTACGCCTCGGCCGGAAGAATAAAACCTGGCTGACGGGTGAAGGATACCTTCAACCGGCCTTCTCCCCCGTTTCTGGCGACATCCTCTGCATCCAATTCGAGGATGAGACGGGGGCGAGCGATATCTGTCTCATCGAACCCGGTGAGTTTAAATCTCCCGATCCGCACCTCAGCACTGTTTACAGCGGTTCATTTCCGGCGGCAACTCCAAGATGGTCGCCCGACGGTAACTCCTTTATTGCCGCACTGGTAAACCGGGATAAGAATCGAGACGGTCATCTTACGGCTCAGGATGGTCAAGCCCTTTACAGGTTCGACCGTCAGGATCAGGATTTTAAATTCCGTACAATATCGATCGGCATCGCTGGCGAGATGTACCCTTTCTGGGGCGAAGACGGTTACATCTATTTCAGCAGTGACGTGCGCGGCAACCTCGACCTCTGGCGCATCCTCGACGAGGGCCCCATCCCGCCTGCAGACTCCGTCGTAGCTGCCATTCAGCTCGCCAATAGAATCGGGCGAGAGGCTGAGATTAGAAACAGACCCCTGACGCGCAGGGAGATTTTGCTCAAACTGCTGGCTTTTGACCGCGTTCGACAAGACTTCCCGGAGGATCGGCATGCCGGGGCAATCTCTATGCTGGAATCGTCCCGGCTCCTGGCTTCCGCAGGCGCCGCGCAGAGATCGCTGAGTTTTCTGATAAGAATCCCGCGTCTTTATCCCGCCGAAACCAGCTTGCGCGCAGAAGCGGAAATCGATTACCAGCTTTACGCACACCGAGCTCAAACACTTCCTGACGGTCAGATCACTTGCACGAATCCCGCATCCCTAATCACAAATCTCGACCGCATCATCTACATTTACCCCCGCCAGATGATGTCCGCTGCGAGGGCTTTATATTTAATCGGGCAGGCTCACGAACAGATCGGCGACCTCGAACAATCCCTCGCCATATATAGATCGATTATTGAGAACTACCCGGAAGCCGGGGATCACCCGGCAAATGCCCTGCTGCGTGTTGCGGCGGTCTATTCGATGTACGGCATTGGGGACGAAGCCCTGGCAGCCTATCTGGATGAAATATCCCACTTCTCAGATAGAACCGATCCCACTGAAAAAGCGATATCGAGCGTCATTGATGCCCGAGTCAGTCGTGACAATCCTATCGCAGGCCTGCAGGACCTGATCGGACGATATCCGGAGTTGCCTGCACTCGCCGCAGCGGCTCAGCTAAGAATTGCACAGATTCTTGCACAAGCGGGCGAATCAGACCTGGCCTTGAGTGAATACGAACGGCTTCGAGGCTTTGCGATCCGACACCCCATTCCCTATGTGGAAACTCTGTTCGTCCGCGCACTCATCGCGTCCGCCAGGCTGGAAGAAACACGCGGGGAGGTTTCTATGCCCGGCATGCTCGGTTCATCAGCCTGCGCATGCTCACAAACCGGGCTGAAATCCTGAGCAGTACAGGCGACCACGAGTTGGCACTCGTCTACTTCGACAAGGCCCTCTATATCGATCCTGCCGACGTGCGCCTTCATCGGGGTAAAATCGCAGC
>JALGZU010000530.1 GCA_025774735.1 candidate division LCP-89 bacterium
GGATATTTTTAGACATTTTTATAACCAACTATGATCAGACGAGGTGAATCCGCCCTGTATTCTGAACCATCATAATCGCCGAAACTGGCTCGAGCTCGGATACCCGCTCTGGCGAGCATCTCCCGGAGATCCCCTTCGGAATAAAGCCGCACCGATTCCCTGTATTCACGGAACGCCACTTCAGACTCATGGATCAAGATTCTCTTCTCGACGAGGCCTCTCGGCTCATCCAGCCAGCGCAGGATTGTCACCCTCTTACCATTGATGGAAGCCTCTTCAGAGGGGACAATCTGGCTTCGAACCAGAGAGGCGTTCAAGAAATCCAACACATAGGTCCCCCCTTTTTCCAACAGGCGGGAAATTTCGCAAATAACTCTTTGATCTTCCTCCGCAGAGGCGAAGTACCCAAAACTAGTGAAGAGGGACAGGACCAGCGTGAATGAGCTTTTTTTAAAGGGCAAGTGCCGCATGTCGCCACGCACCCGCCGCATTCCCGTACCCTGATCCGGAAGCCTGGTTCCCCTGAGCAGGGGCCAGGATAGATCCAAACCGTAAGTTTTGAATCCCCGCTGTGCCAGTTCTCGTCCGTGACGCCCGTTCCCACAGGCAAGATCGAGTACCCTTGCAGCAGGAGCCAGATTGACCTCCTCGATCAGCCAGGCGATCGTTTCCGCCGCTTCCTCTGGGGAGCGATGCTGGTAAAGCTGCAGGTAATCCGCTCCGAACCAACGATGATACCAGGCCGTCTCCTGCAAGAGTTCCTGTTGAAATAGTACTGTCGTGTTTAACCGAAGTATACTAATATATAAAAAATACCGCCCAAAGTCAAGTTAAAAGGGCGGTGATGGCAATATTTTTCCCCGAAAAAGGCGATCCCGATGGCTTGAGATCGCCTTTTAGGTGTTACCAGTTAGATCCAGGTTTATCCGGGGGTGGAGGAGGGTCTGGGACTTCAAATTCGCGTACCATGTCGCGCATCATTGAGTGAAAGCGGTGATTGAACAGCACCATTTTCCCCATCTGCGCCGGAGTGAGGATTTCGGCGGCCTGTCGGTGAAACTGTTCGCGAATCTCCAGCTTCTTGGCATCGAGTCCCTCGAACTGGTCGATCAGCTTGTTGACCTCTTTCTCATTTACCTTTGTTTCCCAAACGATATCCCCCAGTTTCTCCAGGATATCCCGGCGTGTTTTTTCCAATTCATCGAATTTGTCCTCCTTCTCATTCAGAAGGGGGAAGAACCGGGTTGCCTGCTCTTCGGTGAGATCGATTTCTTCCGTCATCTTCCAAATTTTCATTGTGCGCACCCGTTTTTCCACCTGACGATGGGGACGGTCCCAGCGTGTTCGAGCTCTCTGATTCGGTCCGGCTTGGGCGATCGATGTCAGTGCAAAGCAACCGAGGAGCACGGGGATCAGCATCTTTTTCTTCATTTTTTCCTCCCAGGGTTTTTATTTTTTCAGGAAATTGAATAGATTTTGGTAGAAGCTACGTTAATTCATCTAAGACTCGATGATGGGTAAGTTTTTTAGTTTTTCGAAGAAAGCATCCTGCCTTGTTTCATCGAGAGCCGCAATGCGGTCATTGATATCCGGGGGCAGGGATTGGGGCGGTTCATTCAGGTCCTCGAATAGATCGGCCGACCCTTCACCCAGGAAGTGCTCGACGAAATCAGTATTGGATACGGTCTCTGCCAGGGCATCTTCCTCCAGATTCGTAAATCCACCGTTACCAATCGATTCTGAATCCCAGAGAATCGTTGCGGTGGGTTGAAGTTGAAACCAGATCGGCGGTGCGAGGGAAACGGGCGTTCTAACGGCAAGGACAATGAAAAACGCCGCCATTGCCAGGGCGGGCGCCCAGGCTGAATCTTTGACCCGCCTGGACGTCTCCGCCTCACTCAATTTCCGCTGTAATTTGGGCAGAAAGTTGATCCAAAACGCCTCACCAGGATCCGCATCGGGGAGGTTGCTCAGGTTCTTCTCGAGATCGCATAAGGCGGTGAACTCCTGCTGGCATTGATGACAGGCTTCCAGATGCGCATGAAGCCTCACCGGGAGGTTCCTGAGTTCTCCTTCGTCGAAATGCTGCATCAATTCATCATTTACCTGGCGACAGGATAAGGTGTCGTTCATCTGTTTCATGATTTCACCGCCCGGCGTAATTTCTTGACAGCCTGATGATAATTGGCTTTGACGGTGCCCACGTCGCGATCGAGGATGCGGGCAATCTCTGCGTGAGGTAACTGCTGTTGGTGACGTAACAAGAATACGATTTTCTGTTTTTTCGGCAGGCGTTGTATCGCCTTGTCGAGTACCTGTAAGGTTTCGTCATGTTCGAGGTTCTCGTCTGTTGCTGGTGCTGGACTTGCGAGGGAGAATCCGATACTCTCGAGGGTG
>JALGZU010000087.1 GCA_025774735.1 candidate division LCP-89 bacterium
GGATGCGCTTGGTCTCGGCGATGGCCGAGGGGAAGAAGAGCAGGAAACCCAGCGGCTGCAGGAAGATCCCCCAGGCCGGCAGAAAGCCGAACAGCAGACCGCCCTGCTGGCGCACGATGTCGTCCAGCTGCAAGGTGCTGTAAACCATGATCAGCCCGACCAGCGAGAGCCCCAGGACGACCTCGTACGAGATCATCTGCGCGGCGGCGCGCAGGCCGCCCAGGAGCGAATACTTGTTGTTCGACGACCAACCCGCCAGGACGGTGCCGTAGATGGTCAATCCCCCGAAAGCCAGGATGAAGAGGTAGCCGATGTTCAAATCGGCGATCTGCAGGGGGATCTCCAGCGATCCGACGCGCAGGACGTCGCCGAAGGGGATCACCGCGAAGGTTACCAGGGCGGGGAAGAAGGCCAGAATCGGCGCCAGGGTGTGCAGGAACTTGTCCCCCCGAGGCGGCACGAAATCCTCCTTGAAGAACATTTTCAGACCGTCTGCCATGGGCTGAAACAGCCCGATGACGCGCAGGCCTAAAATGTCGGCGCGGTTGGCCCCCAGCCGGTCCTGCATCACGGCCGACTGCTTGCGTTCCACCCAGGTCATGATGGCGGCTAAAGATACCAGGGTCAGCAGCACCCCCCAGATTTTGGCTAAGATGATGGCGGTGTCGAGCATGGTTGTAATTACTTATCTATTTGTAAATTAAGGAATACTATTCATCTTTATCCTTCTCCCCGGCATCGTCCTCTTCCTTCTCCTCCTTCATATAAGCCACCTGCTCCATCGCCTTCAACCGGTGCGCGTCCTGGTAGTTCATCATGGTCGTCTCGGCGGTGAAGTGGGAGTTGAAGAAGAGCCGGTTCCGCTTTAAATAAACCCATACCAGGACCAGGAGAACCAGGACTAGAATCGCTCCAATGACGAGGTAATCCCACATCGTCATCGTACCTTGCCCACCGGCATGATGGCCAGCGGGATTTCGCCCTCGGCCATATCCAGAACCCGTTGAACCTTATCGTCGTGGAAAGCGCCGACGACCACGGTGCCCAGGTTCAGCGTTTCCGCCTGCAGGTAGACGTTCTCGATGACACCGCCCACCTCGATCTGTGCGTAGCGGTAAGCCCGCTCTCCGTACTTACGCTTGGTGCGTTCGTAAACCGCCGCGATGACAATGGAGACGGGCGCTTCCCGGATGCACTCCTGGTCCAGGGCGGCCTGGCTTAGTGCGACCAATTTGTCTCCGGCCCGGATCATCTCCAGTTCGTGCTTCGCCGGGTGGTATTTGTAGACTCCGGCCGCCAACCGTTCGACATTGTCGGCAACCAGGTACACCTCTAGGGGATACAGTGCCCCCGCCGAGGGCGCCGTACGCAGTCCATCGGGATGGGTGACGCCCTGCGCCGCCCAGAGCAGCTGGGCGACCTGTTGCAGCGTCAGCGGCGAATCCTGAAAATCCCGCACCGATCGCCTCTCAGCCAGAGCCTCTTCCACGGAGGTATCACTCTTCAGGACGGGAGCGGGCAGCTTGATCCTGCCCTCTTTGTCAATCGCGGATGCACTCATGATAAGGGGCCGCCAGGGTAAGACGAGGACAACAGAGACCAGAATGATCGTCAGTACCGGTCTGGATTTTAAATGCTTCATAATCGAATGCTGTGGATAATGCCATTTCATATTGGCTTGACAATTACTACCAGTTATCCGGATAGAGCGCCTTTTCCACCCCGAAAGTGCCGTGCCAGTTCAGGGTGTCGTATTCCGGCTTGCCTTCGGCCAGAGCGCGGAAAACCTGCTGAGTGTCATCATAACTCCACTTGGCGTTCATGCGTTTGGCCAGCCGCTGCCAGATCTCCCACTCGGGTAGGGCTTCGCCTAACGGTTCCACCGCCTTCTCGAACTTCTGGACGAGGCCCTTGACGTTGGTAAAGGTCCCCTCACGTTCGGCGTGAACGGCTGTCGGCAGCGCCACGGTAGCTTTATCCCATAAGCGGTTTTTATGGGTGTCTATGACGACGATCCAATCCAGTTTGGCGAGGAATCCGTCGATATTTTTCCCGACCAGGCTGTCCAGATCCGTCCCGGATACGATCAAACCCTTGATTTTGCCCGCCTGAACCGCGTCCACGATGTCGTCCGCTTCAAGAGTGTTGACGTACGATCCGAAACTTAGATCCTTGAATCCGCGCCGGTTGGGGTAGGGATCGTCGGTCTTCAGGATATGATCGGCTTCAAGTTTATCCGCGGGGTGAATGTCGCAGCCCAGGTTGACGAACTTCAGGGTATCTCGGAAGAACTGCAAGGCTACATAGGCGTCTTCATTGGACGCTCGGGGAGCCATCAGGAAGGCCAGCCCCTCGGGACCGGGCTTTTTCTGGCTGGATTTGAGTAGGGTTTCCACCTTCTGCAGCGCCTGTTCCCAGGCGGCTTCACCGCCGGAAATCATCGGCTTCGTCACTCGATCTGGTGAATCAATTATATCATAGCCATAGCGTCCCCGGTCGCAGATCCACCAGCGGTTGACGTCCTGGTTGTAGCGCGGCTTGACGCGCTGGATCCGCTTGCCGGGATTTTTATATTCGTGGTCGGTATCGTAATGAAGGTCGGTGTTGCATCCGCGGCTGCAGAGCGGGCAGATGGACTTGACCGCCTTCATGTACCAGACGCGCCGCTGGTAGCGGAAATCGCGGTCCAGGAGCGCTCCCACGGGACAGAGATCCACCACGTTGCCGCTGTAGGGATTGTCCAGTTCGCGCTCCGGGTAGTTCATCAAAACTTCACTCGATCCGTGTCCGAAAATGCCCAGCTGCCGTTCGCCCCAGATCTCATCGCAGAAGCGTACGCAGCGGCTGCAGAGTACGCAGCGTTCGGCGTCCAGGATCACCGTCGGCCCGACGGGATGAACCTTGGGTTTGTGCCACTTCTCCACGTTCAGGCGGTTGTCGTAGAGCCCGTGCAACATGTAGTAGTTCTGTAACTTGCACTCGCCCGCGTCGTCACAAATGGGGCAGTCGGTGGGGTGGTTCATGAGTAAAAATTCGAGTACGGCTCTGACCAGTCGCACCACTTCAGGAGTATATGTGCGTACGATCATACCGTCTTGAGCAGGATTGGTGCAAGCCAGGTCGATGCGCTTGCGCCCGTTCTGTTCGATCTCCACCTGGCACATGCGGCAGGATCCCGCTACGCTCAGGCCGGGATGATAACAGAAATGCGGGATGTCGATGCCCAATTTGCGCGCCGCCAGGATTAGGTTGGTGCCCTCCGGCACCTCGACGTGCTGTTCGTTAATGGTCAGTTCTGGCATATAAGGAGAAAACCCTTTTTATGTCCTTAAAACCGCCGTGTCCGGGCGGTTCAGATTAATTCTTCATCAGAGCCAGGAAATCGTCACGGTATTTTTCTACCATCGCCATCGTCGGGATGGCCATGGCCGCTCCCAGAGGACAGACGGTCGTGCCGTTCATCATGGGCGCCAGGTCCAGAATCAGATCCAGATCTGCCGGTACCCCTTCGCCCCGCAGGATCTTCTGGGAAATCTTGTAAATCCAGGTGCAGCCTTCGCGACAGGGGGTGCACTGTCCGCACGATTCGTGCGCGTAAAAGCGCGACATCACCATGAAAATTTGCGGAATTGAAACGCTCTCATCCAGTACGATGACGGCTCCGGATCCGAGCATGGTTCCGGCCTCGGCCATGGCTTCGAATTCCAGCGGCACGTCGATCTCGTCCGGCTTTAAAATGGGCGCCGAAGAGCCACCTGGGATAATACCCTTTAACTGTTTACCCCCTTTCACGCCGCCGCAGACGTCGTAAATCAGCTCCTTTAGAGACGAGCCCATCGTCATTTCGTGAACGCCCGGCTTCTCCACATGCCCGCTTACGGCGAATAGTTTCGTGCCGCCGTCGTTCTCAGTGCCCAATTTCTGGAACTCCTCCCCGCCCATGCGGATGATGTGAGGCACGCCCGAAATCGTCTCCACGTTGTTGATTACGGTGGGGCAATTGAAGGCGCCGACGACTGCCGGAAACGGGGGTTTCAAGCGCGGCCAGCCCTTTCCGCCTTCCAGGGAATTCAAGAGGGCCGTCTCTTCTCCGCAGATGTAGGCGCCCGCCCCCATGTGGATAATGACCTCCAGATCGAAGCCGCTGTCCATGATGTTTTCGCCCAATAACCCTTCTTTTATGGCCTCTTCAATCGCCTTTCCCATGATGCGCTGAGGTTCGTAAAACTCGCCTCGCATATAGATGAATGCTGTGTGGATGCCGACTGCGTACGACGCCAGCGCGATGCCCTCTAACAACTGATGTGGGTCTTTTTCCAGTAAAGCGCGATCTTTGAAGGTTCCGGGCTCGCCCTCGTCGGCGTTGACACAGAGGTACTTCGGTTTGGGGCTGTCCTGGGGCACGAATCCCCATTTGACTCCGGCCGGAAATCCGGCGCCGCCCTGACCGCGCAGTTTGGCCTTCTTGACCTCCTCCATGACGCTTTCCGGAGCTATTTTCTCGGAGAGTACCCTCTTCCACTGTTCGTAAGTTCCCCGGCTCATGGCCGGTTTGATGTGCAGCTGATCCGGGTGTTCGAAATTCTTGCTGACCAGTTTGTGCTCTGGCATGTCTATCTCTGCAGTGATTAGGCTTTCGATTCGGATGGAGGATTGAATTCTGTCGAATCTCCGAATGATCTCTTCGGGTCCAGTTTCTTGATCAGGTCGTCGATCTTTATCGGGGTGAGACTGGTATGGAGTTCATCGTTCACCAGCAGCGCCGGACCGCGATCGCAGCAGGCGATGCATTCAACCCGTTCCACAGAGAAAGTCCCGTCGTCGGTGCTCTCGTCGGCTTCGATACCCAGGCGCGCCTTCAAGTGATCCAGGATCGTTTCCGCCCCCATCACCGTGCAGGAGATGTTCTGGCAGACCTGAAGGTGGTACTTGCCGACGGGGTGGAAGTGGTACATGAAGTAGAAGCGGGACGTCTCTCGCACGGTTACGGGCGAAAGGCCCATCGTCTCCGCCACTGCCAGTTCGGCTTCTTCGTCGATATAACCGAACTCCTTCTGGGCGATGTGAAGAATCGGCAGGAGCGCCGCCTCTTTCCTGGGGTAGCGTTCCATCAAGGTTAGGGCTTGCTGACGGGCAGCATCGGGAAGAGATTTCATGGTGTTATCTTAAACTTGAGTGGCTGCTGTGCGAATTAATTATACCTTGACAGGGTCCTCTGGATCGATTCCAAATGGTCGCGGGCTTGATCGTAATCCCCCATGATGAGGGCATCTTCAGCCTGTACCACCTCGCCGGGAATCGCGCGGAGTTCGCGCATATCCACGCCCTGGCGCTGGTTCCGGATTTTCTGTTTGGTTTGTTGGATGTCGTCCTTGGTTTTGCTCAGCAGAGCGATGAGTTCCGCCTCTTCCGGGGAGGTCTTGCGCTGGATATCCTCGAGCCAGCCGAACGACGTCAGATCGCTCTCTACGGAGAGGAAATAGAATTCCTTCAGAGGCTTAATGCTAATCTCGCGGGGAAGATCCGTCAGTGACGTTTCCTGCTTGAACTCCCTCTCGTCCGCGTCGAATTCGATCAGGCGGACTTTCCTGAATTTGGCATCACTGCTGTGAGTGAATGTGACGGTCTCCTCTTTGCCGGAATTGTTCCAGAGGGCGATGATATCTTCATCGCCTCGGGTGAAGAGCTTGTAAACGGTCCAGCGGTAGTCCAAAAAAGTGCTTTCACCCGGTGCGAAGAGCTGACAATCGAACTTCTGTGCAGACTGTGCTCCCCCGATAGCCCGGCCGATGTCAACGATCAGTTCCCGGATGATGGGATCGGGGAGGTGACTGATTGGATTGCCCGGCAATATATTTTCGTGCAGGACGCTGGCCATGGTGGAGATCTCTACTTTTTGATGGAAGACAATGGTCCATTCGTGCAGAGCTGCTAACAGGTTTTCGCGACGGTTACTGGCGAGGGGGCCAAGTATGATCATTTCTGTGACCCAGAAAGGAAGATCCACTCCATACTTAGCGAAGAGTTCATTGATACTCTCAAGTTGGTCAGAATATGCTTGGTCGATCATGGTCCGCCACAGCTTTCCCATGTAGGGAAATTCTTTCTTGATCTGGCTTACCGGTCTGGCCGTTTCCAGGTATTGGCCTTTTCTGTCCAGTGCGCCGCGCGTTTTTGTCAGATCCTCTACTTCGAACGGAGGCGCCTGATTGGCGGCATCCTCAACCACGTAAGGGGCTTCTGGATTCGGCTTCCAGAGGGTATGTAAGAGACCGGAGTTTCCCGGATGGAGGCCCCACGCATCGATGTACTCACCAATACCCCTCTCCAGCAAGTGCTCGAACATGGCGAGGTTGGCATCGGTATGAATAAACTGCGGAGTGGCGGCACGAGCCCTGGGATTAGCCCGGTGGATGGCTTCGGCCGCACTGCGGGTTATGGCAAAGAGAATGTCCCCATAGGTGTCGATATACATCTGGATAGCTTCGGCTAAGCCATCGCGCTGCATGGTCTGTTCATACCAGCGTGTAGTCCAGATGCCCTCCTCACCCGATGTCAGAGGCCGGCCATCACGGTCGAAGTTGACCGAAAGCCAGAATTGGTTCGGCTCATTCGGCAGGATGAAATGGCGGATTACAGGCGATCCCGGTGCATCGTAGATGCCATCTCCGTCGTACCGCTCGGCGAGCGCTTCGCAGTAATTCCCCCAACTGTCGATAAGGAGCTCATTCTCCGCATCGTAAAAACCGAATTTCCCCGACGGTCCGCGCTGGTACTTGGTCCACTCAGGGAAGCATTCGATCCGGACGAAGGGTTCGCCGTGGTAGAATTGGTTCGACAAGTCGAGCAGAAAGTCGCCGATCTCCCACTGATACTTCCCCCGCTGGCGCTCGACAATCGACCAACCCAGATCATCGATGTCGATGAATTGGAATCCGTACTTCTCAGTCTGCTGGTTCTTCTTGCGGAACCATACCCGCTCCCAGTCAGACTGCTTCCGGTACTCAACTTTAGGGTATAATTCCCAAAGATGCTTGGCGGTTTCCCAGGTTGCCTCTTCCCGGCTCAATCCCCCCGATTGACCCCTTAAGTAGTCCCGGGCTATGTCGCGCTTCTGATCCTGGCTGATCTCATCCACACCATTGCTGAATACGGTTTCGAAGAATTCCGGTCCCTCGCGCCAGCAGCGGTACATGAAATACGATCCTCTCTCCTTCGGTTCGCTGATGACTTCGATGTCGACGGTCCGGTCATCGATGATAAGTTGTACGTAGTAACGACCCACCCGCAAACTCTGCAGTTCCAGGTCTCTGCTGATGCTTTTGCCTGGAGGTAGCAGCAGAGATCCAACTGCGAAGGGAATACCAACTTCGTAGGGTTCACGGGTGATCCCCTCGATGAAAATGTTGACCTGAGTCTTCGCAGAAATCTCGGCCGTGATGGGTGCGGACGTCTTGTTGGTCAGGACGATGGGGATCACCTCCCGGTAGCCGCACCATAACTCTATTGAAGCCGGTAGGGAGATGCTCAGGCGGTCGGTTTCAATCGCCTCCGTTGTCGGCTGGGCGAATCCTAACTCGCATAATGAGGCGGTCAGTAAGATCACCAGTAGAGAAGAGATTTTGTGGATCTTCATGGAAAGACTCACCGTACAGGTTTGGTTGCACTGATTGTGTGCATATTCAGCGATCCAGCTCCCCGCCGATCATGTTGATTGATCCGAAGATCGGCACTACGTCAGCGACCATGTGGTCCTTGAGCATCGCCGGCAGCGCTTGCACCAGCGGGAAACAGGGCGGGCGGCAGCGGCATTTGTAAGGCTTGTCCGTGCCGTCCGAAACCACGTAAAATCCCAGCTCTCCGTTCCCCCCTTCCACGGCCTGGTAAACTTCGCCGGGGGGGGGATTGACACCGTGGCCGTTCATGACCAGCTTGAACTGGTTCATCAGGCCTTCGATGTTGTCGTAAACATCCCTCTTATCCGGTTTGGTAACCGACTTCTCCAGGGCATTCACCGGACCTTCCGGCAGTTGCTGCAGGCACTGGTCGATGATGCGGCGGCTCTGGCGCATCTCTTCCATTCGTACCAGGTAGCGGTCGTACGCGTCGCCGGTCGTCCCTAAGGGGACAGAAAACTCCATTCGGTCGTACACGGAATAAGGGAAGGAGCGGCGTACGTCGTAGGCGACTCCCGCAGCACGCAACAACGGGCCCGTGAAACCGTATCTTACCGCCTCTTCAGGGGTCACCGGGCTGATACCCTTCACCCGGTCGATGAAAATGCGGTTGCGAGTTAGTAGTTTGTCCAGCTCAACGATGACCTCGTCCACCATGGGCATATATTTGCGGCACTCCGCTTCGAAGCCTTCCGGGAGATCCGCGCAGAGGCCGCCCACGCGGGCAAAATTGGTGGTGACCCGGGCTCCGCAGGCCGATTCAATCAGTTCGTAACAGTACTCGCGGGCTTTCATGGTGTACAGGAAGGCAGTGAAGGCGCCTAGTTCCATCGCCGCCGCGCCGACGGCGGTGATGTGGTCAGCGACGCGTGAGATCTCGGAAATCAGTACCCGTACGTATTCACCGCGCTCGGGAACGGTGATGCCGAGGAGTTTCTCGACCGATATGCAATAACCCACGTTATTGATGATGGGGCTGACGTAATTCAGGCGGTCGGTGTAGATGGTGGCGCTGTTCCAGCTGTTGGCCTCCACAGACTTCTCGAAGGCCCGGTGCAGGTAGCCGATTTCAACGTCGGACCAGACGATCCGCTCGCCGGTGATGCGTACCATGATGCGGACGATGCCGTGCATGGATGGGTGCGAAGGTCCCATGTTGAGGAACATCTCCTCGACAGGAATCTCCTCCTCCATCACCTCGGCGATTCCGACGAATTCTTTCTCTTCAGTGGCCATGTTGTCGTGTATACTGAATGGATGTCTTATTCTTTGGAGGGTTCCAACGCCTCATCCGAACGCAGCACCTCCGGCTTGCGCAGGTCGAGGCGCGGTTGACGCCGCTGAATGGGATAATCCTTGCGCAGCGGATGCCCCTCGAAGCCTTCATATAACATGATGCGTTTCAGGTCCGGGTGCCCCAGAAACCGAACGCCGTAAAGGTCGTAACATTCCCTCTCGAACCAGTTCGCGGCCGGGTACAGGAGCGTGAGTGTGGGCATCTCGAGGGCGTTTTCGTCCAGTTTTACCTTAACCCGGAGGCGTTGTCGCTTAGGGATGGAGATAAGATGGATGACGACCTCGAAGCGCGGCTGGCGGCCGATATAATCCACCGCGGTCAGGTCCATGAAATGATCGAAAGCGGCTTCAGGGTCCGTTTGCAGAAACTCCAGCGCCTCGATGACCTTCTCGCTGCTCACCGTCAAGGTAGG
>JALGZU010000531.1 GCA_025774735.1 candidate division LCP-89 bacterium
CCCCCGCGGATTCTTCCATAATCCGGTCAACGAAATGCCGGTCATCTTCAGTGGGTGGGATGCTGAAACCGTCCGGCGACTGAGCTGGGCCGAAAGTTGACAGCAGGGCTAAATTGCGCTCGATTTCATGCAACCGATTCGGGTACGCAACCGTTTTCGTATGAAAGAACCGACCACCTCCCCGATTGAAGCCGATCCGCCCGGGTATGGAGGCGCTGTACACCAGAAAGCCACTCCTGAAGGATCGATGCGGCACCAGGGCCAAGTCGTAGCGGTCACGTTTCAATTGCCCTGAAAGCCGCAATAGAGCCCCCAGGCCCCGGTGCGTCCCTAATTTGTCGTAAACGATGACATTTCTGACCGCAGGGTGCGTCTCCAGCAAGTTGTCGCCGGGAGGACGTACCAAAACGTCCAAATCGCACTCCGGCCACCGTCTCTTCACCGCCTCGATTAAGGGGATGACCAGGACAACGTCACCGATAAAGGCCGTCTGGACGATCAGAACGGATCTGGGAAAATCACCCTGCACGGTCGACGACCTTTTCAATCGCGGGAATAATCCGGGATATCTCCCGGTCGAGTTCCTGGTAAACCTTCTGATAAATCCCCAGGTCACCGCCGATGGGATCGAAAACTTCCAGATCGGCATCGCTCACCTGTCCGATCTGGCCAAATTCCCGCAGGAGGAACGTCCTCGGAACAGCGGTGGGATCGATGCGTTCGATCTCGTCGATATGGGCGGGTTCCATCACTAGGATCAGGTCGCTGTGCGCCAGCAGCCAGGGTGTTACTGGCTGAGATTTATGGGATGATAGGTTGATGCCCAGTTCTTCGGCAACCGTAACGCCTTTGAAAGAGGACGGCATCCCCTCCATGGCGTGAGTTCCCGCAGAAACGATGCGAACTCGTGCTGATAATTCGGGATCAAGCTTGTGCTTCAGGAGTGCCTCGGCCATGGGGCTCCGGCAGATATTCCCGGTGCAGACGAACAGGATCTGGACTTTTCCTTCAGGCCCGAGTGACACGTTGGTTCTCCCTCTTGTTAATGGCTCCCACTCCCGGTTCCACTTAACCGGTCCAATGACACTCTCGATCTCAGCAATCCTTATCCCCCCCGGGCGAACCAATACGGCAGGATCCTGGCAGAGATCCAACACGGTTGAAACACCCCCCTGCAGGCGACCACCGTCCAGTACTGCATCCACTCCCTGGGTAATCGCCGGGTCAAGTTCTTCGACGGCACGCGGCGCGGGTGATCCACTGGGATTGGCGCTGGTGCTAATCAGACCCACTTCGACTTTCTCCAACAGCGCCTGTGGCCAGCGGTGCGAACTCCAGCGCAGAGCCACGCCGCAGCCCGCTCCTACCAGACGCGGATGCAGACCCTCACGCGCGGGAAGCACCAGTGTCAATGGACCCGGCCAGAAGACGTTCATCAGCAGCCGTGCACTGTCCAGTATCTCGCTGCAGTAGTCCTCCACCAAGCCCGAATCTCCGATCAAGACCAGGTAGGAAGCGTCTGCCGCTGATCCCTTCAATCCAACAATGCGGTCAATGGCCTCGCGTTGATTCGACAGGCAGCCGACACCGTACACGGTCTCGGTCGGATAGATGATCACCCCACCCGAACAGAGCAGTTCTGCGCCCTCGTCGAATCCTTCAGGGGATGATATCAACCGAGGCATCTTACCAGCCGGAGACGGTAAGGTTGAGGATGTCTTCGGATAGCTTTCGGATCGCTTCAGTGAAACCAGCATCCCGCTCTTCCGGCGCGCCGCTGACGTATTGATATGTCCCCCAGCCCTGCACATCCTGAGACCAGATCATCTCACCCTTGCGGCGGTCGTAGTAGTCGAGATTGACGAAGAGGGTCAGTTTGTATTCGCCCACGCTGAAATCCTGAGCCTCCCCTTCCCCTTCGTAAGTGTAGGGCGCATCGATGACGCGTACGAGTGTACCGCGCAGGATCGCATCGGCAGCCTCTTCATCGGCTATCTGCAGGGTGTTGTCCTTCTGAAAGGTCAGAATGAGATCGTCGGTGATCTGTTCCACGACGCCGTATTCCGCAGTCCGGTTATCGAATAGCGGTATGGCAATGGTACGCACGTCACCGGTCATCGCCCCGGAAAATGAGTAGCGGAAGCAGCCGTTCAGATTGAGGGTTAGCCCCAGGACGATGAGTGCTGGAAGTATCGAACGTATTCTGGTGATGAGCATTTATCCCGTTTCAGTAATGGTAGATATGATGAGACATCAGTTTATGTCATATTCTCGGATTTTCCGGTACAAAGTGCGCTCACTAATTCCCAGAGCGACAGCCGCCTTGCGGCGGTTCCCCCGGACTTCTCGCAGGGCTTTTTGAATCTGTTCTTTTTCCATCTCCTCCAGGGT
>JALGZU010000088.1 GCA_025774735.1 candidate division LCP-89 bacterium
CCTGTTATCTAAAATCCACGCGGATCAGCTCTCCTGTACTGGCGGCGCCGAACTCGCCGCCGAGCTGGGAGCCGCCTCAGCGGAACACCTGGATTACATTTCCGACGACGGGATCCAAAAAATGGTTACAGCGGGAGTGAACTTCACCCTGCTGCCCGGGGCCGTGATCTTCCTTGGCCTGACGCGCTATCCCCCGGCACGCCGCATCCTCGAGATGGGCGGAACCATCGCCCTGGCGACCGATTTTAACCCGGGCAGCTCCGCCACTCAAAATTTGACTTTGATGATGACTTTAGCGTGCGTTTTCTGCCGCCTGACCGTCCGGGAAGCCCTCTGGGCGGCCACCCGGGGTGGGGCGAATGCGCTAAAACTGGAAGACCGGGTCGGTTCCCTGAATCCCGGATGCCGGGCGGATCTGATCGTGTGGGACTGTGATGATGAGAGGCTGATTCCTTACTACTTTGGTATGAACCTCGTCGCGGACGTTTTCAAGGCGGGCGTTAAGGTGGTGGAACGCGGGATCCTTTTTTCCTCCTGAACGACGAGGGTAAGCAACGAGAAACCAATAAGTTGATTAGACCTTGAACATCAAAGAAATCGAAAAGCTCTGCGGACGGCAGTACAGGCGCGGAAAATTCACCCTGGACCTGCTTAAAATCTTCGCCGGGGAGGTTCTGGACAAGGTTCGCTGGGATGGCGACGGCTCCCTGCTGTTGATTTCCGCCCTGCGATCTGACTTCGCCGATCTCACTCCCGAAGTCGCCGCGCAGGGGATTTCGGCCGGGAAACCGGTCGCCCTGCTCCGCTACTCCGACAAGATCATTCCGCTGGAATTCGAGGGGGTTAACGGTCTGGTTCTGGCTGTCGCTGATGGGCGCCGTTCCGCCCTCCTCTACGCAGAACCTCAAGAAAGCTTGCCCGCAAGACCTCAATCAGCGCATCAACTCGTTTTCAATACGCTTTTCACTGTCCATCCTGCTGCGGTGGCGGGAGTTGTGGAAGCGTTCGTCTCGAAAGTTTCCAACGCCAACAGGAAGAAGGCCTTGCTCAAGGCTCTGCCCGGCATTATCCCCGCCAAGGCTCGCTATAAGGATTGGCAATTCTTCGGATTCAATGTGGTGCGCGAGACGGACCAGCAGCTGCGCACTTTCCAAAAGAAGCTCACCTGGACAGAGTTTGGCTACGACCTGGAGAATAAACTCGGAGATTTCCTTCCCCCGGATGACACCCTGCGGGTCTTCAGTGAATTTCTGAAGCAGCGGCTTCTCTATGACTATTTCGAGATTTCAATCCTCCCCGGGGCGTTCGCCAATGATGATGAGGCGCTCAGTATGGTGGACAACGCTACCGGTCTGGGGGGTAAACTGCTCTCCATCATCCTGAAGGACCGGTTTCAGCGCAGTTTCCCGCGCCGCCGGCATCCCGTGGTAGTGAATTCCGAAAATTGCGGTTCATTGATCGACAATCCCGATCTGCTGCGGGTTATGGAACTGAAGAAAGGGCTGCTGGTGCCGTTGCTGCATGGGGACCGCGCCTGCGGTGTGCTGAAACTGTTCTTCCAGCGCGATCTGGCGACAAGCGCAGATCTAAAGAAATGGCTGGTCACCGCCGGCTCCACGCTCATGCGGGCTCTGTTCAGAACCTACCGCTATCAGGCCGCGCAGAAGATGGCCACCATCGACGGTCTCACCGGTCTGCACAACCACCGCTACTTCATGGAACAGATGCAGAAGGAATTTTCCCGGGCGCGCCGCTACCGTAACTGGCTCTCCATGATCATCATCGATATCGATCATTTCAAGGAATACAACGATCTGAACGGCCATCTGGCCGGCGACCGCGTTCTGAAGCGGGTTGCCCGCACCATCAAGCGATCCGTTCGCGAGATCGATCTGGTGGCCCGCTGGGGGGGTGAGGAGTTCGCTTTGCTGCTACCGGAGATCAATCTGGAGAACGGCATGGTGGTCGCCGAAAAAATTCGCAAAGAGGTTGAAGCGCAGAACTATAAGAATCAGCGGCTCCAGCCCGAGGGCAACCTGACTATTTCTCTGGGAGTCGCCGTCAATTCTTCGGAACTGAAGAGTTACCGGGATCTCTTCAAGCACGCTGACCTGGCTCTTTACCAGGCCAAACACCAGGGCAGAAACCGCTGCGTACCCGCAAATGCTTAGTTTTTTCTTGGATTAATTTAAAAATTTTCATATATTAACCTCCTGAAAAAAGTCCTCACACCGGGTGCGTTCAAACCAGACATTACACTACATGCCGAAGAAGAAATTGAAGATTTTATACGCGTCGAGCGAGGTCGTCCCTTTTGCCAAGACAGGGGGGCTTGCCGACGTCGCCAGCGCCCTACCGAAGCAACTCAAGCAACTGGGACATGACATCCGTGTCGTCATGCCCAAATACGCCACCATCCCCGAGGCCAAATTCAAACTGCGCGAGGTGATCCGGCTCAGGAATATCGAAGTGCCGCTGGGTGGAGAAATCCACAGCGTCAGCATCAAGTCCGCCTTTATACCGGATTCGAAAGTGCAGGTCTACTTCGTCGAACAACCTGATTTCTACGACCGCAAAGAGCTCTACGTCGATCCGGATACCGGGAAAGACTACTCCGACAACGACGCCAGGTTCTTTCTCTTCTCACGAGCCGTGCTGGAAATAGCCCGGACACTCGCCTGGCCGCCGGATATTATCCACTGCAATGACTGGCAGACGGCGGCGGTTCCGCTCTACCTGAAGACGGTTTACGCCGACGATCCCTTCTTTGCAGGGACGAAGACCATCCTTTCGCTGCACAACGTTGGCTATCAGGGCAACTTCCCATCCAGTGCAGTGGAGGTGGGGGGGGTGCCGCCGGAGCTCTTCTACCCTGTGTCTCCCATTGAGTTTCACGGGTCCTTTAGCTTCATGAAGACCGGGATCAAGTACGCTGACATCGTCACCACGGTCAGCAAAACCTACGCCGGGGAGATCCAATCCGATCCCGAGTTTGGATTCGGCATGGAGGGTGTGCTCCATGACCGCAGCGAGGATCTTCACGGTATCCTCAACGGCATCGACGATACCATCTGGAACCCGGAAGTCGATCAGCTGATCGCCCGGAACTTCACGAAGAAGAACCTGGACGGAAAAGAGATGAACAAGCAGGCGCTGCTGGAAGCGTTCGGCCTGCAGTACGACCCTTCCGTCCCCGTCATCGGCATCATCTCGCGCCTCGCCGATCAGAAGGGCTTCGACTTGATCGCCCAGGTGCTGGACAAAATCGCCGCGCTGAAGGTGCAGATCGTTATTCTGGGCACCGGAGATCAGAAGTACCACGACCTCTTCACTGATGCCGTCGAACGCTACCCCGACACGTTCTCCGTCCAGTTGGTTTTCAACAACCAGATCGCCCATCAGATTGAGGCTGGGAGCGACTTCTTCCTGATGCCCTCCCGCTATGAACCCTGCGGTTTGAACCAGATGTACAGTTTCATGTACGGCACCGTTCCCATCGTCCGGGCGACCGGTGGATTGGCGGATACCGTGTTGGACGTCGGTAAAAATCCCGATGGGGGGACCGGTTTCTCCTTCGAAAAGTACGATGCGGGTGAGATGTTCTCAACGATCGAGAGAGCGCTCGACTATTACCAGGATCGTACCCTCTGGCAAAAGCTGCAGGTTCGAGGAATGAGTCAGGATTTTACCTGGCTTAAATCGGCCAAAAGATACGTTGAAATCTACGAATTGGCTCTCAAGAAATAGACGCTCTCCACGAGACCAGGTTTGCCTGCGAAGCGTCCCGGGCTTCCTTCTAATCGCAGCAGGATTGCTGACGCTGTCTTTCGAAGGCGCCGCCTGCTTCGATCTTCAAAAATCCTCCCAGTTGACTCCCCCCTTCGATGGCTTCTATCCCCAGACTCCGGTTGCACTGGCCGTAAGTCCCGCCAACTCCATCTACCTGCTGGATGCCAGGCTGGCGGTGGTAGTGGAACTGTCACCGGAAGGCCGCGTGCCACTCCAATACGGTGGTCCCGGTTTGGGCAGCGACCAATTCTCCGATCCGGCCGATCTCTGCGCTGTCGGTGGTCTCGATATCTTCGTAGCAGACCGCGGCAACGACCGTATCGTGCGCCTGGATCGGCGCCTGAATTACCTGGCTGAATTCCGGTCTCTTTCGGGAACGCAGAGTGATTTGACCTTCGAAAATCCCCAATCCGTCCTCCTGGGTCCACGCGGGGATCTCTTCATCGCAGACGGTGGAAACGACCGCATCCTGAAAATCGATCCAACCGGACGACCAGTCTTTTCGTTCGGTTATTACGGCGACGCCGCAGGATCCCTCCTGGCGCCCCGACGCATCGAAAAAGATCCCAAAGAGGGTCTCTGGGTGCTCGACCAGCGCGGGCAGGTCGTACATTATGATGAGTTCGGCGGCTATTTAGGCGAGTTGACCGCTGAACACTCTGGGAACCCGATGGGCCTGGCGGTCTCTGAACGCCTCATCTGTGTCTGTTCCGATTCATTGCTGTGGGTTTACGATCGCGCCCCGAGGCAGATCGAGACCTTCTCGGTGGAAAGCCTGAGCCTTTCCGGCCAGGTAACGCTGGTGGACCTTGCTTTTCGCAAAGAGCGGCTCTGGATCCTCGATTCGAGCGGGACGATTCACCGTTTTCAACTGCACAGTGATCGATGAAATCCCCGCGCCAGGTTTGCAGGACGTGCTTTCTCATCCTCTTCCTCGCCGCATCCCTTTGCCACGCTCAGTCCCGATTCGACCTCTACAGCCGCCAGACCGCGCTGATCGGTACCGGACTCGATCAGGCTCTCCACCTGCCCGATTCGCTCTTGATCGAGGGGAGCGAAACCATCGCAATTCGAGATTCCCTCCTGATCCGTGACCAGGATTACAGACTCGACTACGTGCGCGGCATCATACGTTTCTCGGAAGTGCTCTCCGTGACCGATACGGTCGAGTTGACGTACAGCGTCTTCCCCTTCAATCTGCGCCTCAATTACTTCGATCCCATCGTCACACTGCGCCCCGAAGAAGCCGTCGACCTGGACACGCTGCCCCGGGTCGTGATGCCCTCGGAGGCGGAGATCATGGATATCGGTTCCCTGCGCAAAAGCGGTACCCTGGTCAGAGGCATCACCATCGGCTCGGACCGGGATCTCTCTGTAGAATCGGGCCTGAATCTGCAGGTGGAAGGCCGCTTGGGTACGGACGTGGACGTACTGGCGCTGCTCTCCGACGAGAACACTCCCATTCAGCCCGAAGGCAATACGGCCACCCTGCAGGAGATCGACAAGGTTCTGATCGAAGTTCAGAGCACGCACTTTGGTGCGACCCTGGGGGATTACGAACTGCAGTTCGACGGCCCCCGCTTCGGCCAATATGACCGCAAGCTGCAAGGTGGGAGACTGGTCGGACGCACCCTCGATCACCGTCTGACCCTGTCGGGCGCGGTGTCGAAGGGGCAGTACCACAGCAATTTTTTCTACGGCGAGGAGGGCAACCAGGGGCCCTATTCCTTGACCGACAAGGAGGGGCGTAAAGGCTTCCTGGTATTGGCGGGAACCGAGCGTGTCTGGCTGGACGGGGTGCTCTTGCAACGAGGCGAAAACAACGATTATACCATTGAATACGGTCTCGGAGAGATTACCTTTACTCCCCGCCGTTTGATCACGTCGGATGCCCGCATTACGGTCGATTTTCAGTATTCCGCCGAAGCCTACGGGCGCGATATCTACGCCGCCCAGGGGGAAAGCCGCTTCTTCGACGACCGCGTCGGTCTGCGCACCACGCTGATTTCCGAATCGGACGCACGCAACAACCCGCTCTCGTTCGTGATGTCGGATGAGAACCGGGCCGTGCTGGCCGCCGCCGGAGATGATCCCACGGAAGCCGAAGTCCTGCAGGTGGATACGGTCGAAATCGGCGAAGGGTATTACGTTTTCGACGAGGTCAGCGCGAACGGATTGACCGATTCCGGCTACGTATACGTAGGGCTGGATTCGACCGGATACCTGAATGTGGTGTTCAGCTATGTTGGCCAGGACAGCGGCGACTACGACCGCATCGCCGACTCGACGGGGATCTACTTCAAATGGGTCGGGCCAACCAGCGGGGATTATAATCCTGTTTACCGCTTACCTCTGCCGGAGAGCAGGCGCTTGGCCGACCTGGAGGTTTGGGCGAATCCGTTGCCGACTCTGCAGTTTAAAGTTGAGGGAGCCCTGTCCGGCCTGGACCGCAACACCCTCTCGGAGTTGAACGACGGCGACAACGCCGGTTCCGCCTGGACTGCTGAAGGCCACTGGCAATCGTCGCAGGTCAAAGCTCCGGGGGATTTCTCGATTGTGGATTTAGATGCGCAGGTGCGCCGCATCGACGACCGGTTCGCGCCCATAGACCGCTTCCAGCAGGTGGAATACTCCCGGCAGTGGGATTTGGATGAAGCCGCATCTGATGAAGAGACCGTGGGAGAAGCTGCGCTGACGCTTCGCCCCCTCAAGCCGTGGATATCGAAGGTCGAGTACGGCCTGCTCAACAAGGAGGGGGAAGGTTTTCGCAGCGAGCGCTGGCGGGGCGAGACCAAGCTGTCCGGGCCGGGGCTGCCGCTCTTCAGCGCCGAGGCGGACTGGATCCGGAGCCGGTCGGAGACGGCCGGTCGGGACGGATACTGGACCCGGGGGAAGTCGCGAATACAGCACACTTTCTGGAGGTTTACTCCAAATCTGCAACTCGAAAGAGAGCACAAACGCGACGATTATACCGATTCTCGCGACGGTTTCGCGTACCTCGATTACTCCGCCGGGCTGACCTACGCCGCAGGCCCTCTCAGGTTGGGCACCATCCAGGGGTGGTGGGATGAAGAGAGATACCAGGAGAGCAGCCTGGAGGCTTTCAGTACTGCCCGTACGGGCCAGTATGAAGCCTCGTTGAGCAACTGGCACAACCTCACGGTTGACGCGCTCATGACGCACCGTATCAAGCAGTACCAGGAGGCCGATTCCTCGGATACCCGCACCGACCTGCTGGAAATGAACCTGGGCTGGACTCCCTACCACCGCAGCGTGGACCTGGGGGTACACTACCGCATCAACAATACCCGGGTCTCCACAATCGTTCTGAACTACATTGAAGTCGATCCCGGACAGGGGACCTACTCATTTGATGAAGTCGACAGCGTTTACTACGAAGATCCCTATGGCAATTACATTCAAGTTGCGCAATCTACAGGCGATTTTCAGCCCGTTGTGGAGCTGGAAGGATCGATGTCGCTGGATCTGGATCCGCACCGCCTGCCCAAGGCTCAGCAGGAGAGTCTGCCGTCACCCTGGCGTTACCTCTCATCGCAGACGCTGCTGAACTTCAGCGAGAAGACCAAGGAGGAGGACACCGGGGCGCTCTACCTGCTCGATTTCTCCAAGTTCCAGGGGGATTCGACGCTGCAGGGCAGCCTGCTGATGCGCGAGGATCTCTACCTCTTCCGGCACCGCAGGGATCTATCCTTCCGGCTGCGCGGCGAAATCTCCCAATCGCTGTCAAACCTCTACCTGTCCGGAGGCCAGGAGACCCGCCGTCGGCTGCTTTCTTTCCGGGTGCGGCGTTCCTTCACGCAGACATGGTCGGCGCAGGCGGATGTGGGGCATGAGACCGAGAAGCGCACCTACAGGGCTACAAGCGCCTCGAGCCGTGACATCCTGACCTGGCAGGTCTCCGTCGAGCCGATGTTCCGGCCCAACCGGAAGTGGGAACTGGGACTGCGACTGGTGGGACAGCGTGACGACGACCGGGTCGAGGACATTCAGGCTGACCGCTACGGGCTGGAACCGCGTGTGACGCGCAGTTTTACCCAGAAGGGCCGCGGCGAGATCCGGTTGGAATGGCACCACGTCTCCACCGGGGCGAACGCTCTGCCCTACGAACTGGCCGAAGGCGACCCTCCCGGTGATAACTTCCGCTGGGACTTCCGGCTGGATTATCGAATTTCAAAGTATTTGACGGCGACGTTATCATACAACGGCAGCAAGGACGCCGACCGTGAGGCGATTCACATCGGCCGCGCCGAAGTGAGGGCGTTTTTCTGATGACCAAGCGAATCCGACAGAGTTTAAGGTACAAGCTATTCATCAGCCTGATTGCTACCGGGATTTTGACCGGATTCGCAATCGGAGAGCCGGTACTGCGTTCGGTTTCCGTGGAGGGTAATCGGCACTTTTCAAAACGCAGACTGATCGCCTGGTCGGGGTTGAAGTTGAACAAGCCTCTGCCGACGGGTACGGTAGAGAAAGCCGCCCTGAATATCCTGCAGCGGCTGGCTGACGAGGGGTATTACTTCAGCCGCATCGACAGCGTCCGGCGGGACTACAGCGCCGATTCCGCCCGGATCGATCTGACCCTTTTCCTGACGGAAGGGGATCCGCTGGTCTTCAAAGCCCTGGAACTGACCGGGGACAGCCTGGAGACGGACAAACCGCCGCTGCTGTTGTCGCAGCCGGGAAAACCGGTCTATGCCGGGATTCTGCAGACAGACCTGGAGGAGATTCTCCATACCGGGCAGGAGACGGGATACCCCTTCGCCCGCCTGACCGTGAAGGATCTGGACATGGCGGACGATTCACTGCGGGTGCAGGCGCACCTGACCTCCGGCCCGCGAGTCAAACTGGAAAGTGTGCGCGTGATCGGGCTGAAATCGACGCAGCCGCGCGTGGTCGCTCGGGAGGCTCGCATCGTGCCGGGGCAGGTGTACAGTTCCGCAGATCTCCAGAAGGGGAGACAACGCATCCTCAAGCTGCCCTTCATCGGGGAGGTATCGCAACCGGCGTTGATCCCGCTGGGATCGGACCGCTACGACGTGCTCTTCCAGGTCGAGGAGACGCGCAGCAACACCTTCGACGGGGTGGTGGGTTACCAGCCGGCTTCCGACGGACAGGAGGGGCAGGTGACGGGGCTCCTGGATTTGACCTTCATGAACCTCTTCGGCACGGGACGCCGCGCCCGGATACACTGGGAACGGACCAGCGAGTTCCGGCAGGCGCTGGATCTCTACTACGAGGAGCCCTGGATATTCGGCTTCCCCTTCAACCTGTGGGGTGAATTCCGGCAGGAGATCCAGGATTCTCTGTACTTGGAACGGCTGATTACCGGGGGCGTCACCTGGGAGGCGACGGAAGATCTGTCACTGCGGGGATCTGTGTTCCAGGAGGAGGTGCTGCCCGATTCCGCTGGCCGGGAATACCTGGGTCTGTATAAATCGATCTCCATTGGCGGCGCCGTGTCGTTCGAGTACGAAGGGCGGGACTACCCGGACAATCCCCTGCACGGCCTCTACTATTTCTCGTCGTTCTCGAC
>JALGZU010000089.1 GCA_025774735.1 candidate division LCP-89 bacterium
CAAAGTAATCCGGACCGGATTCACTCCAGGCAGGGAGGTCTGTATCGCTTCGAAGAGTCGTTGGGAGGAATTTCGGTCTTCCTCTGACCGGACCAGAAGGCGGAACTGTCGAGGTGACCAGTTGCCGTCAACCGGGGTCAATCCGACCGGCAGAATTCTGACTTCGAGGTTATGATTTTCGAGGGTCTTCTTGGCTGTTTCGGCACCACTCATCGCATCGAAAACGCCGCACCAGAGCCAGCTCTCTCGCGGCGCCGGGACGGTTTCCAATGCCGACAATCGTAATTCGCCCACGATTTCTTCGATCTCAGCAGCTCTTTTTGAACCGAGTTGGAGACTGTGGTTAGAACGTAGTCGGACCATCTCCGCACCGGTTACGACGGCAACTTTAACCTTGGGTGTTTGCATCGGACTTAGCGAGGGTCGGAAAAGTAGATTCCGTCTGGCGCAAGAAATACTTCACACTGAGGAATAACAGCGCAATAGAGAAGATGAGGATAGCTGGCGACACGTGTTATAACAGCGCAATAGAGAAGATGAGGATAGCTGGCGACACGTGTTCTCCCGCCGTGTACCATCCCCAGCCTTCCCCGGCGAGTACGCCTCCGGTGAAGAGCGCTATTCCGTTGTTCAACGCATGAATCAGGATTGCCGGGAGAATGCTGTTCGAACGCCAGGAGATGAAGCCCAGGAAGACGCCGAGGAGGAAGATCTGCACCATCCACCAGGGATTGAAGTGAGCGATGGCGAAGAGAAGAGCCCCGAAGAGAACCGCCTTGGTGACGCTGCCGAAAGCTTCCATGGAGACCTGCATGAAGCCGCGGAACAGCGCCTCTTCGCAGACGGCAGCCGCGATGATGGCGCCCGAACCCACGAGCAGGTAATCGGAGAAAGATTCCAGTTTGATGAAATCCATGAGCACGTCCTTCACGTCCTCCGGCATCGGAAAAATGAGGTTCATGATGCGGTCCGCTTCGTCGAGCAATACGATCAGTGCCAGGCCGATCAGAATAGACGTGACCAATACCCGGGGGGAAACCGGGTTCCAACGCAGGCAGCGCGCCACGTCATATCCTTTTAACTGGAGATAGATAATAGGGGGGAAGATGTAGAGAAGCTCGGTCAAGAACAGGCCCATTTTGCCTGTGGTGTTGACCAGAAGGGTCCCCGCGATCATGGTCCCGACGAGCGCCACAATCAATACCAGAAAAGCCTCGTTCGGGGGAGGGTATTGGGGTCGTTTATGTTCCTGTCTGCCAGAAGAGGGAAATTGATCCGGATTTTGATCCATGATAGATTATTTCTCAGGAGCGGTGCTCTTCTCCGTCCTGGGTTTTGTCTCTTTTTTGGCCTCCTTCGGTTTTTCCCGGGCCGGTTCAGAGAAGTGCTTGCGTTTATAGTCCGTTTCGTAAAAGCCGCTGCCTTTGAAGATGAGGCCGCCGCCACCGGAAATCAGCCTGCGCACATGACCGCCGCAACTGGGACAGACATGCAGGGGTTCGGCAGCCATACTTTGAAATTCCTCGAATTCAAAACCGCAGTCCTTGCAGAGGTACTCGTATGTGGGCATCCTTAGATCATTCCTTACGTTTCCAGTGATTCCAGGTCCCGGATACGCTCGCGGGCCTCCTCGCCCTGGAGCGATTCAGGATATTCCAGTAATATTCTTTCGTAAAACTCGACCGCTTGTTTGGGATCGCCAAGGTCGTTTTCTACGATGTCACCGATTTCAAGCAGAATCTCTGGCGCTCCGAGACTGTTGGGGAAGCGGTTCAGGGCTGTTTCGAGTGCTTCGATGGCCTCCTCGCTCCGGTTCTGGTCCCGACGTATATTTGCGATTCTGCGGAGTGCTCGTTCAGCCAGATTGCTGCTCTGTGTCCGATCAGCCGTCATCACGTAGAGCGATTCCGCCTCACTGGTGTGGGCCAGTCTCTCAGCGAAATCCGCCTCCGCCATGAGCACCAGACCGACGGAATCGACCGCTCCGTCCCGCAGCATCTCCATCATGTCGAGGGCATCGTTGGTCAGCGTTCCGGCCGGATTGCGCCTCGCTGCGAGTTGCAGCCTTGTCATCGCCGAATCGACGGCTCCCAGGTAAAAATCGACCCTGGCTGCATTCACGAGTGCTTTCGATTGGATATCGACGTTTTTACCGTGATGACCATTCGCCGTTTCCAAATAGGTCCGCCGCGCAATGACCAGATCTTCCTCTGCCAGATACGTATCCGCGATCAGGAGCGCAGCTTCTGTACGGCTGCGGATGTGGGGCATGCGCAGCAAGCTCTCTTCAAGCAAGCTGCGCGCGGCTGCTGGTTGACGCAGGCGGTTGAGACGAAGATCAGCTTGTAAGATGATGGCTTCTTGTCCCTGAACACTCTTCAGGTGAGCCGTCGCCGTCAAGCGGCTGTAAACTGAATCGGCTTCAGCAAAGGCTTCCTGGCCTTCTATGACTCGTGCTAACGCCAGCCAGCCGCGAGGTGATTCCATCAGATCAGGGTGTGACTCTGCCATGTCGCTGAGAATCTTTCGAGCGAGATCAAACTCGGTCTCCGTGATCAAGTTTTCGACAAATGCCAACAGGGAGTTTCCCTGGCCGTCACCAAGTTGATCCGCGTTGCGGACTGATTCGTAAGCTGCCTCCCAGTCCCTGTTCCGGAAGTAGAATTCCCCCAGAAGTTCGGTGACCTGGAGCCGGATGGAGGATCGGGAAAGCGCTTCACGAAGCGCGGCCTCGATCTGCCCCCGGGTCGTCTCATCTTCGGTGAGATTTAAAATCTGGCGCTTGATATTCCTCTCCTGCCGAGGCTGTACCTCCATCAACCAGAGCCATTCATCCAGGGCACGATCAAGCTGGCCCCGGTTTGCCCAGTAATTCGCCAGGGACGAGGACAACAACGATGGAATACCTGTCACCGTTCTGGCACGCCTGGCCATCTCCTCCAGACCGTCCGGATAACGGATGTCGAGCATGGCGGAGAAGAGGCGGATGAAAGGATTCTGACTGACCAGTGGCAGCGAATACAGCTCTTCCCAGCGGAGGAGTGCCTCATCGCGCCGGCTCAGGTGCCCACAGAAACGGCCTCCATCCACAATCAGATAGGCGAGCTGCTCCCGCTGGGCTGTTGTGAGGTCGGCATAACGGTTCTGTTCCTGTATGTTCCGTTTGAGCGAGTCGGTCCAGGCTAACCCTTCTGTGTACTTCTGCGAGGCGATAAATCCGCGGATGACCCCTTCATAGAAAGGGGTGTAGTCGGAATAGTTACCATAGAGATGCAGGTAGAGTTCGAGGGCTTTTTCATAATCCCCCCGGTTTTCCAGAAGGGAAGCTTGCCTCTGCAGTCGCCGTGCGTCCTGATTCAGAGGCTTGCGGAGGTCCAGCGGCATGGACTGGGGCAGATCGAATATCTGACCCCAACCCTGGGAACAGGTAACCGCAATCGCACAGGAAATTAGCCATACTGTAACGTTAATTCTCACGCGCCAACGCCTCGAAATAATCCCTGATCAACTGTTGATAATCCCGGGTGTACCCTTCTTTCAGTGCCCTTAAAAGCATCTCTTTGGCTTCATCCACGCTGAACGATAGATTTAATTCGTCCGGAGAGACGGTTAACCAGGAATCTTCCGCCGTCCTCGACAACCTCTCCTTGCGATACTCTCTTTCTCGAACCGATCTCTGGGCGTCCAGCAGACGCCTCAGAATACGCTCCTGGCGCTCCAGTGTCCGTTCATCGATCTGCCGGTTTTTCAATTCGTCTGCAACCTCCTGCATTTCTTTACTCAGTTCACCCATTCGACCCATCATTTCGGAGATTTGTTGATTATTTTGCGAGAGGCTCTCCATCTGTTGCGCCAACGCCTGTTGTCGGGCAGCCATGCGGCTCAACGCCGCCTGTTGCTGAAGAGATAGCTGGCCGGGATTCGTCCCCCCGGGGAACAGGGACATGGTACCCTGATTGATTTCCCCCTGCTGGCCGGCCATCTGGGCGAGTTGCTCCATCATCTCTGAATAACCCGTGGAAGAAGAAGACCGGGAGAGTTGATCCAGAGCCTGGCCGATCTCCATGATCGCAGTATTGAGGCCGCCCATGGCGCCCTCCTGCTGGCGCGACACAGAACGGGGTGCCCGGGCCGTATAACCTGAGATCGCCTGGTCCATCCCGTTGAAGGCCTGTTGTACGGCGCCACCCATCTTTGGAGTGATGAAAAAGCTCTCCTGCGAAAGCTCGAACAGCTCCTCCGCTGTCGACTCGAGGTGATCTCGAAGTCTCTGCTGTTCCTGTGCCAGGGCACGGAAGCGGGGACTGGCGCGATCCAGATCGCTGGACGTTTCGAGCAGGTTTTCCTGGTTGTAGGAAAGTGTTAGAAGGTCGTGAGAAATCTTCTGCAGAGCCTGAGCCATTTCGTTCTTGCTGCCTTCAATCAACTGGTCTTTGGCTTGCCGCATCATTTCGGATAGCTGCGCCAATCCACTCTCGATCTGGGATCCCCGCTGCTCGGCAGAGGAGCGGTTACTCTGCTTCAGATCCTCGGCCATTTGGCCCATATTCTGAGGGAATTTATTCTCGTCCATCAGCTCCTGTGCCTGAGACATCGTCTCTTCTGGATTATGCGGAGATTCGGACAGCAGTTCTTGTGCTTCCTCAAATTCCCTCTCGAAAGCTTCCATCTCGCGCTTCAGTTGCTCTTCTTCTGCTGCCTCTTTGGCGCCAGTCTGTTTCTTAGTGGAGTCATCCAGAGCTTCATTGATCTCCTGCTGCTTCTCCAGCAGCTCTTCGGCTCTTTTGGCCAGTTCATCAAGCCTCATCTCCATTTCGAGCTGCTTTAGGATATTCAGCGTCTTTTCGATCTTTTCCAGGAAGTCTTCCTGGTTCAGGCTGAACTCTTCGACGGCGCGACGCAAGTTCTCGGGATTCTGCTGCTTCAGGGCTTCCTGGAGTTTCTGCATGGCCTGCATTAATTCGGGCGTCATCACTTCGTTCAGTAAATTTTGAAGCTCCTGGTATTTGGCCATCGTCTCCGGCGTGAAGAGCTGGTTTTCCTCCATTTTCTGGACCATTTTTTCCAGTTGCTCGGCCATCTCCTGCGTCTGGTTCGCCAGTTCATCCTGGCGCTCCAGCATCTCTTTGACGTTCTGCTTTTCTTCCCAGGAAAGATCCGGATTGCGCTTCAGTTCTTCGCTCAATGCTTCCAGATCTTCCTTCAAAAGCTTCGACCGTTCTAACGCCTCCTGAAAGTGATCGATCTGGTCGTCGTGGCCTTGCTCCATGCGGGTGAAGATCTCTTCCAGGGTGGGGAATCTCAACTGCTGTAGCGGCGTTTCCGCCCGCTTGGGACCGGAAATTCTGTCGTTGTCGAGGGCGTCAAGTTTGTATTGAATCATATCCCCGGGGAGCAAGTTAAGGTCATTCAGGTCCCAGAGATAATCCACCAATGCCGTCCCCTCGCCGAGGTCTTCAAAGGGCAGTTTTATCCATTCGAACTTTCCCTCCTGGTCAGAATCATCCGGGACGCCTCCAGGTACGATGCGATAGGCTAACCGGGTTCGCGATATTCTGAAGTCATCCCGTGCTCCCGCTTTAAGCGGGATCAACAGCGACTCGTTCAACTCCGCTTCCGCTGGCGGGTAGATGATGCTGATGGTGGGCCTCTCGTCGGGAATAGGCCAGAGGCTGTAATCGACCGGTTCGGCACTTATCAGACCGTCGTGATCTTCTAAGATGATATTGTAGAAGCCACTTTGCAGGAGATTAAATTCGTGCGAAGCACGATTCACATCCAGCTCCATACTGGATCTGTCCGGATTTTGGGGGTCGGCATCAGAATGAAGGTGAAATTTTGCCGATTTCAACGAGCGGTCAGCTTCTATATCGATAACCACCCGGCTGCCCTTCAGCGCCGACACGTCACCGCGTTTGCCCGCCATGGATCCCGAAGGCAATCTGCTGTACTTAGGAGGATACCAGCGCACCTGCAGGTCCTTAATGAAGGGGCGGGTTTTGACTTCGACTGAAGCGGTGTCGCTCGAAACTTTCTCCCAATGTGCGAAAAGGGTCAGGTCGCCCTGGGGATTGGTGAGGGTGTACGCCACCCGGCCGTTGCTGTCGAACTCGGCGAATTCTTCCCGGGATTCCAGGCCCGTCTCGGATATGGCGACCCAGACGCCCTGCGGAAGCCTGCCTTCGCCCTCAATCTCTACGTCAAACGGTTCTCCGCGTACGACCAGCGACGGCACATCGGCCAGCGCCAGAGTGAAGGGGGGGGGAGGAGAGAAATCCACCTGCGGGTGAGATAACCGGTTGAACGCACCCGGCAGGGAATTTTGCAGCGCGATTAGCGCCAGAACCCAGAGCGCGCCCATGACAACTGTGCGCGTACGCGCTCTCGTGACCGGGCGGTAGTCCAGAACGCCTTCGAACGACGCATCCTTCAATTCATGCGCTATGGTTGCGAGTGCCATTTCCGCCAGCTCGGGAGAGGTTCTGTCTTTGCGGCGGTTTTCGAAAACCTGGAGGGCGTTCAGGAGGCGGTCGTTTACTCCCTGGACGGAATACCCCCAGGCGAGCGCCAGATCTTCCGCCGTCCTCGGCTTAACCAGGTTGGCGATGATCGGGAAGATCACCCAGAGCGCGACGAAGACAACAAGGCACAATAGCAAAGCCAGGAGAAGGGGAACCCGGATGGAGGGATCGAAACGGAAGAGCAGTTCTGCTAAAGCGACGATCAGAACCGCCAACGCGGACCAGGCGAGCATGCGCCAGATACCGGTTGCGATCCTTACCTGCAGCACTTTACGGCGAAGTTCGTTTAGACGGCTGCCTATTTCGACGTCCCAGCTCATGGTTCTCTATTTAACACTGATCTCTTGTGAGAATTCGTAACGTCGCAGCGCATATATGATGATGTTGACCCCCATTTGAAGAGCTTGCAGACGGACTGCTTCCGGATCGTTGTGGACGTCAGGGTCCTCCCAGCCATCACCCAGGTCAGATTCGTAGGTGTAAAAGACAACCATCTGCCCTTCGTAGAATATACCGAATCCCTGTGGCGGCTTCTTGTCGTGCTCGTGGATTTTAGGCAGACCGCCAGGGAACTCGATGTAGCTGTGGTAGATCGGGTGCGAAAAAGGTATCTCCTGCCACTGTTCGTTAGGAAAGACTTTCTTGATTTCCCTCCGGAAATGCTCATCCAATCCGTAATTGTCGTCCACGTGCAGGAATCCGCCGGAGGTGAGATGGCGTCTCAGATTTGCAGCGTCTTCATTGGAAAAAGTGATGCGCCCGTGTCCTGTCAGATAGAGATAGGGCAGGTTGAAAATCGCCGGATCGGAGGGCTCTACCACCACCTCATTCTTCGCTACCGGGATGCCGGTCTCGCGGCTGAAATACTCCAGCAGGTTGGGGAGGGATGAGGGATCGCTGTACCAGTCACCGCCGCCTGCATACTTGATCCGGCCGATGGTAAACAGATCCAGTCCGGGGTTATCCTGAGCATGCATCACCATAGGCCATCCCGCCAGTATGGCGAGGAGTAGTGTTCTTCTGAGTGTGTTTTTCATACTTTCAGGCCAGGATGACGATCAAAGCCATGGTGATGGCTCCAATTGTTTTGATAATGGTGGCGCCTCCGCGCCCGATCAAGGCACCCCGTCCCGACTTCAGCGCTTCGGAGGATGGTTTCCCCCGCAAAAGCTCCCAGATTACCGCACCGAGGAACGCTCCCGCAAGGGCGCCGATCAGTGAGCCGACCAGGGGTAGTATGGTGGTGCCCCAGATGCCGCCCAGGATGGCTCCAATTATAGCCGCCCAGGAGGCGCCCTTCTGCGTGCCCAGTTTCTGCGCCAGCTTGACCGCCAGGAGGAATTCGATGCCTTCAAGCGCCAGAGCGATAAGTGTCAGCCAGCCCAGCAGTTGCCAGGTTACCGTTTCGAAACCGGTCGCCCAGCCGTAGATGCCGCTGGCTGCCAGGATCACCCAGGTTCCCGGCAGGGTCAGCGAGGTCATCAGTACGCCGGCTGTTAAAATCAGATAGAAGAAAATGTGTCCGAGGATACTTCCCATGGGCGACACAACCTCAAAAATTAGACGGACGGGAATGATGGAAGTTCCACGAACTTATAATCTACTAAATATATAAGAAGATTGCAAGGGAAACCTCGAGCAGCAGGAGAAAATGCAAAAGAAAAAATCCGCCGGAGGCGGATTTTTTATCAACGGTGTGTATTAAAACCTCTTAAAGCCGTCAGAGTGGCCGCTTCAGGGCTGTTTTCAATAGTTTGCCCGGCTTGAAGTGGGTTTTGCGCCGGGGTGGCACGTAGATCTCTTCGTTGGTCTTGGGATTGCGAGCCTTAGGTTTCGCCTTGGTTTTTTTCACCTCGAAAACACCGAAGTCGCGGATTTCGATCCGGCATTCCGGGTCGGCTTCCGCCATGATTTCACGGAGGACTGTGAAGACCGCATCGACAGTCCGTGCAATTTCTTTGGGTTCCTTGCCGATTTTATCCGCGGTACGTTCGATGACGTTTTTCTTGATGAATGTCTTCATAGTCGCTCCCGTTTTTACGCTTTAGAAACTGCCGCGAAGCGGTGAATAGGTCTGTTGACTTTATCTTTTAAGGATTTACATTCAAGACTACCCTAAATTTAAGCGCGTAATTTAAAAAAGCAACAATTTTTTTTTATTTTTTTACAGGGGGAGCGAAATACTTGTTTTCTCTTAGCGAAGCAGTAAAACGGTGAGAATCGCCGGGGATTTTATCTGATTTTCGGCAAACCCCCTGCATTTCCCTATAAAATTTCATAGATAACTAACGAAGCGGCGACAGTTCATCTTCCTTTAATGGAACGAGGACCGACGTAACGAGTAAAGCCCTCCTGCGAGGGCTTTACTCGTTAAGGTTCTGATTTGGGTTGAGGTATTTTTTTTCAATAGGCTATTCGATGATTTGTTGAATGTGCTGTTGAATGTGCTTGGTTGAGTCGATAATTTCGTGCGGCAGAATCAATTCGTAGCGCAAAACCGGTTTCCCCGACGATGTCTGAATGTTCAGATAACCGATAACTTCACCTTGCGTTACCCGGGTTCCGGTTGTCTTGAACATGTCGATCAAACTACCAAGACCGGAGTAGGAGGTCTTATAGCCGCCTCGGTGATCGAGCACAATGAAATTTTTGCCCGCTTTATTCGTTTGCACCTTAAACACCGTGCCCTCCCCCGCGGCGAGAACCGGGCTTTTCGCGGGGGCATGAATATCGACACTCATGCGGTATTCCACTTTCCCGTTCTGCTCCTCTTTTTTCATGCTTTCCGACGCCGCGATAACCGTAATGTCTCCCCCGGAGATGGGTGGAATGAAGACGAGTTCGTTTTCGTATTCCGGAAACTCTTCATCTGCATATAGGACCGCATCATCGTAAGCCTCGGTGGATTGTGGCGTGATCACCAAAGCAAAATTAAAGGTCAGAAAGGCGATTATGGGCAGGACAGCACATACCTTAAGCCCGGCGCTTTTACCGGATTTTGTTCTCATCATCATCGTCATCCTCTTTCTGGTTAGGGACTGTTTGTAGCTACTCACAAGCGCGATGTTTTGTCGTTGCATAGTCTGTTTCATTAAAACATCCAGGTAGCCAGTTTTGTCCTGCCCTGACGAAATAGCTTTCTGGTCGGCCAAGTATTCGTGTATCTCTTTGATGGATTTCTTATAGTAGTAAATCAACGGATTAAACCAGAGGAATGCAGTTACCAACTCCATGAATATGAGATCCAGCGAATGGAGCTGTT
>JALGZU010000532.1 GCA_025774735.1 candidate division LCP-89 bacterium
GGCATTAACCATTTCAACGTTGTTGAACATGCTCCCGTCAACATCGCCCTCAATTCGCTCCTGGCGTTCATTTGGCAACTGAAAGAATCGCCAGATGCTGACAGGCTGCGATATGGCCACGAACGTAATAGCGGGCACTTCGTAGCCCATCGCGCTTTCTCTATTTATGGGAAGACACCGCGGGAGGTGTTCCGTCTAAATTATCGCTTCTCGGCGTTAGATAACCCTCTCCCACTCATATATCTCATTGACGAGCTGGTTGAAATCGCCGGCGGGCTGTACTTGGGGCAGCTGCTTTTCGCGACCGATCGTTTGTTGGAGCGATATGACCCCAGGGCAAAGAACGAGATCTATGAATATCAGCATTTCGGATATTTCCTGCTTTTCCGGGAGGAATGGAATACAGAAGCAAGGCGACTGTTCCCACATCTTGAGATGCCTGAGGCGGCCGTGACGACCAGGATCACTTCGCCGGAATCGCAGCCCGGATTACCGGATAAATTCACAACCCTCACCCTGGCCGATCCGGTAGATGGTAGTGTAGATCCCGGTATATTGGATCAAATAAGAAAGGATCTCTCTAATTCGGGAACCGTCATCCGTATGCTCAAGTCTTACTCCGATCTTCTTGGCGAGGATCAGGACACCCGGTCGCCGGTGTTTGCAAAACTACATACTCTTTTTAACGCGGGCATAGGCCCGGTCACAATGGATGGCTTCTACCGCGGCGCGCTTGTTGCCTGGCAAGGACAGGCCCTGCTGACCGTTTTCAACATCAACACCCTCAATATCGCCTGGCAGGCAACGCGATCCTTCTCCCCCTGGACGGGCAAGCGTTTCGACCCGGTTGACAAGGCGCGACTGCTGGAATTGACCGATAACTATGAAACAATGGACGTCCCCACATTATTCTGTGCCAACACGGTTGTCTTTCGCACAGCCAGGGAGAAACTCACTCGAGGGGCCATGCAACTGGTGGGTCTCTGGATGGAGGATGCGACCGAGGAGGAACGTCGACGGCACGGATATCATGCAAAGACCTTCTTCTTCATCAGCAAGACCGCCAAGAGTATTTTGCCCGAAAACCAGGGAAAGACAGTCCTTCAGTTGAATTACCGCTGGAAAGCATTGCGCAGTCCCCCACCTGATTGTTTCTGTATTGACGAGTTGGTGCAAATCGCTGACGGTCTTTATCTTGGGGAGCTGTTATACGCGACCGATCTGTTAGAACCCTGGAATCCTTTAACCGACCCAGCGGCCTATAAATACCGTTCCTTTGGTTACTTTCTCCTTATGGACGAGGAATGGCATGCCCGCCGGTTGCGCATCGGTTTTGACCTTGAAAATGTCTAGAATGGATATGGTATTCCTTTTATCCAAGAGCGGATCAAACCTGGTTTACGCTGGATTTTATTCCAGAGTAAAAACCGGGTAGTCCCCCCCCTTGAATGTTGTTGGGGAGAATCAGCCACAGATTACACGGATTTCACAGATAAAAAGAGAAAAATCCGTGTAATCTGTGAAATCTGTGGTTTGTTATGTACGACATTCTTGCACCAACACTTAACAGGGGGACTACCAAAAACCGAAGAGGGATGAAAAATGGTTATTCCAACTGATGTTCAGGTAGCGTTCATTGCCGGGGCCTTTTTTGCCGATGTCGGGGCTAAAGCCATCGAAGCTGCCAGGAAACACTCTGCTGAGCAGTTGGGCCTGCTTTATTCTCGTTACAGATTCCGGGCCTTAGCCTATCCATCGATATTTGTGGGGCCTGCAGCCACCGCTTTTATGCTTGGCTGGCCTGCCTGGGAGTCGCAGTATTGGAGTCCAAAATTCGAGGCAACCACGGGAAATCTCCTTAACGCAAGCTATTTTGGCATATTCCTTTTGTTACTGTTCGCTGGCGCCTGGTTCGGAAACTGGCTGGGGTTTAAGTGGATACTGTCCGGAGCCCGGAGAAGACTCCGCATATTTTATGTATCAGTCTTGTTCCTTACCCTCGGTCTGGTCCTTGTCCAGTGGCCCGCCCCGATCCGGCTTGGGAGTTATGTCGCGTTTGAGAGTAATCCAAACGATCTGCCATACATCTGGCAGGATCGGAGTTTTTTCTTCAGCTTTTGGCTGATTACGGCCTATTGTGTGTTTCCCCTCGTGATCTGGTTCATCCAGGTTAGCAGGAGTGTGAAAGCGGTTAGCGGTGGTGTTTAGGCCACTCAATCGTCCGAAATTCATAAATAACTTGCCAAGATTTTTAACCATACCGAAACTTGACAGTCAAGTTAGAAGATAATTCCCCAAGAAGAATTGCCAGTTTTAACCATCAGAGCAAATGATGTAACCTGCGGGAGACTTGGCGTAGGCGACCCCCTCGGAGATTCAT
>JALGZU010000090.1 GCA_025774735.1 candidate division LCP-89 bacterium
GCCCTATCTACAGTGGCAGAAAAGCGGTTTTGCCAAACCGCTGGTCGTCCAATCCGATCTGACCGGTCCCTGGTATCAATACCGGGTTTCCGCTTACTATAAATCGGCATCCATGCTCTTCGCCCTTCAAAACGTCATCGGTGAGGAGGGCATGGGGCGAGTCCTGCGGGCCTATTACGACCGCTGGAAGTTCAGGCATCCCTACGAACGCGACTTCTTCAACAGCGCCGAGAGCGAACTGGGATTATCCCTCGAATGGTTTTACGATGCCTGGATCCGGGGCACGAAAGATCTCGATTACTCCCTTAAAAAGGTCCGGTCTGATAACCCGGGCAAAACCGCCCTGCGTGTCCGGCGTGAAGGTGACATGATCCAACCCGTCAAGGTCAGGGTGTTGAACGCCTCTGGCGATGCTGTAAGCTATTTCATCCCGCTGGACCGGGAACCGACTCCGCCGGACTGCGACATCAGGCTGCTGCGCTGGGATCAACTGCGCGATCCCCACCGGGACTATGTTTTCGAACTCGACGAAGCGGATGTCTCCCATGCCGAATTGGATCCGCAGGGCCTGCTGGCAGACGTCGATCCGCTCAACAATACGACCTCCAGGTTCGGCAAGGTTCATTCGGAGTTTGATTTTCCCCTGCAACACATCTCACCCGTCGATTCCTACCGCCTGCGCTGGTCTCCCACGGCGTTTTACAACGGCATCGACGGTCTGCAGATTGGAGCCTATCTTAAAGGCGACTACCTCGAAGAGTGGGCCCGGACCGACCTGGCGCTGCGCGTGGGGGCGCTCACCGGGCGGGTATCGGCGGAATTTTCTTACGACAACGACTTTCACGGCTTCGGACGGGGGACGACCTGGGGATTATCCGCCTACTCGCACGAAGGCCATAGCGGCGGAGAAATCCGCCTGCTCCATGTCGAAAAAACCGGGTTCGACCAGCCGGTTCTGTGGCGCACCGGGCTGCGCTGGCGTCTGCACGAGATGTTTGACGAAGTTTACCTGCCAGACCGGTCGGTGTGGCAAGAGGGTTTGCTGAGCACCTTCGCTTTCGAGGGGGCTGTGTTCCCGCGGCTGGGTGGGCTGCACCTTGCAGCTTCCGCTGAGGTCGAAGCGGACGCGCCTTCCAGCGATTTCGGATACACACGTGCCTTTGCCGAACTGTCTGCTGCTCAAACCCTGAATCGCACCTTTGCCTTCAGTGTACGCGGATTCCTGGGAAGCGCTTCTGATGGTACGCCGACCCAGCGATGGTTCGGTCTGGGCGGAGGCGGTCCGCTGGTCAGCTCGAGTTCCAGGTGGCTGCGATCCTGGGCTTCACTGCCGCCGGATTGGAACGTTCGCTCTATCGGTGACGGCAACCTGAGCGGATACGGTTCCAACGTGTACCTGGCCAGAAACGTCGCCTCACTGCAAGCGAAGCTCACGGGGAGGCTGAACTTCATGGAAGCGTTTTTAGATCCCATGAACCTACCCTCCAGGTTCTCACCCAGAATTGAAGGGAGACTTTTCGCCGGGCTGGGAGATTTGTCTGAAGGTGTGGAGGATCTCGGCTTCGCCGATTCCCGCTCTGAGGCCGGGTTCGGAATCTCCTTCAGGCTGCCCTCCGGGAGCGGCATCAGCCTCGATTTCCCGCTGTATCTATCAGATCCCGTCCAGGATGAAGACCAATGGGCCTGGCGCACCGTGCTGGGATTTTACCTGAAGAAATTCTGAGACATCGGATAAAAAGACTTGACAAAGCGGCGATTGCATATTATATTAAAATCAGACAGAACCTTGCAAGTACACGGAGAATCCTATTCGTTCCTATCATTTTATCGGTATTTGTGGCGTGGCCATGGCGCAGGTGGCTGCAGGGTTGAAAAACGTTGGTTACCGGGTAACCGGTTCAGATCAGGGGGTATATCCCCCCATGAGCGATTTTTTACATGCCCAGGGGATTGATGTTCTTTCACCCTACAGCGCAGAAAATCTGGAATCAGCCGACGTCGTCGTCATCGGCAACGCCCTTTCGCGCGGCAATCCCGAAGTAGAAGCAGCCCTCTCCAGACGCCTCCCTTACGTCTCTCTACCGGAGTTAATCCACTCCGAAATCCTCAAGGATAAATTACCCGTCGTGGTCGCCGGTACACACGGCAAGACCACCACCACTGCGGCGCTGGCACATATCTTCGCCCATGTAGGCCTGGAGCCCGGCTACATGATCGGAGGGTTGCCGGTCGGCCGGGAGAAGGGTTTCGACATCGGTGCAGGGAAGTGGTTCCTCATCGAGGGTGACGAGTACGATTGCGCCTTCTTCGACAAGCGCCCCAAGTTTCTACACTATCAACCGCAGATCGTTCTCCTGAACAACGTCGAGTTCGACCACGCCGATATTTACGCTTCGCCCGATGAGATTCTCTTACAGTTCCGGCGCTTGATCCTGCTCATCCCCGAATCAGGATGTCTCGTCGTTAACGCCGCCTGGCCGGTTTTGAAAGAGCTGGCTACGGAAGCCTTTTGTCCTGTCGTCACCTTCGCGACGGGAACCAAAGCGGACGTTCAAAGTGAGCTAATTGAGACCCATACAGACGGGATGGATTTCAACCTCCGCTTCGCTTCGGGCCGGGAAGAGCGGGTCAGTTCTCCACTCTGGGGCGATCACCAGCTCGCCAATCTCACCGGGGCGGTTGCTGCGGCGGAATTCGCGGGTGTCGATCCGGACGGGATCGTCGAAGCCATTTCCGGATTTTCGGGTGTGCAGCGGCGCCTGGAACTGAAAGTCAGCGACGGCAGACGTTGGTTGTACGATGATTATGCCCATCATCCCACGGCCATTTTGGCGGCACTCGAAGGCATCAGAGCCAGGCACCCCGGACTGCGCCTGTACGTAGCCTTCGAACCGCGCTCAAACACCATGACCCGGCGCCATTTTCAGGACGAACTCACCCGGGCGCTGATGTTTGCCGACGGTGTGGCTCTGGGTGAAGTGCATCGCGCCGATAAAATCCCGGCGGATGAACGCCTCAGAGTCGATCGGGTCGTGGACGATCTTAGGCACGAAGGGAAGAGAGCCTACCATCATAAAGATGTTGCGGAGATCGCTTCGTGGATGGTGAGCGAGTTGCCTGAAAGAGCCGTCGTCGTCGTCATGAGCAGCGGGTCGTTCTCCGGTCTCGTCCCGATCCTGGTCAAACAGCTGCAGGCTGGAGAAATCGGCGAAATGAACGCGCATTCGGATGATGTTAAGACGCCATTGTAGGTGGAATTTTGGCGGTATTGGAAAAACCCGGAATAACTTGGAAAACTCATGGAATTCAAGGATGTAAACATCAAATGCGTCACCTGCGGGCGCGAGTTTATTTTTACGGCCAGGGAACAGGAGTTTTTTGCCAGCAAGGGATTCAAGGAGCCCAAACACTGCCGCGAATGCCGGCAGCAGCGCAAGCAGGAACGTGAGAAAGCTTTCGCCCAGGCTTCCGGGCAGGAGGCGCCGGTGGAGAAGGAATTGTTTAAAGTCGTCTGCGCAGAATGCCAGCGGGAAACGTTCGTTCCCTTTAAGCCCATCACCGGCAAACCGGTTATGTGCAAGGACTGTTTCATCGCCAAGCGGTACGGAGCCGATGCGGTGAAGCCCGATAAGCCCGCAACGGCGGAGGGCGAAGAGGCTCCGGCAGAAGCGCCGCCAGAAAAGGAGAAAACATCCGCCATCTCCGAAGCCATCCCGGGAGAAGAAGGGCAGATCGATCTGGAAAGGGTTGTCGAACCGCTGGTGGAAGCGGCTGAAAAGCCTCCAGAAGAACTTTCGCAAGCGGAGGTCGAAGCGCCGCAAGAAGCTGAGTCTGAGAAGGCTGCGGCCGAACCACCCGAAGCCGCACCGGCGGAACCCGAGCCCGAACCGGAAAAAGAAGCTCCTGCAGAGGATAAGGCAGAGGAAGCGGTGAAAGCGGCCGAAGAGGTTGTCTCCGAGGAAGCCGAGGCCGTACCCACTGAGCCGGCCCCGGAAGAACCGACTGAATCGCCGACGGACAAGGCCCCAGAAACGCCTGCTGAAGAGGCTGCCGCCGCCGAACCACCCGAAGCCGCACCGGCGGAACCCGAGCCCGAACCAGATAAAGAGGCCCCCGCGGAGGATAAGGCAGAGGAAGCGGTGAAAGCGTCCGAAGAGGCCGTTTCCGAGGAAACTGCGACAGAATCCGCTGAGCCGGCCCCGGGGGAACTGGCTCAAGCGCCTACAGACGAGTCTGAGGAGGCGCCCGCCGAAGAGACTGCCGCCGCCGAACCACCTGAAGCCGCACCGGCGGAATCCGAGCCCGAACCAGATAAAGAGGCCCCCGCGGAGGACAAGGCAGAGGAACCGATGAAGGCGGCAGAGGAAGCCGTTCCCGGGGAAACTGTCGCGGAATCCGCTGAACCGGCGCCGGAAGAACCGCCTCAAGCGCCGATGGAAAAGGCCGCTGAGACACCTGCAGAGAAGCCCCCAGCGGAGCCTGTAGATGCCCCTGCGGAGGAACCGGTTCAGGAGAAGAAGAAAAAAGCTGAAACTCCTCCGGCGGAAGACGGGGAACCCGAAGAGAAGAAAGAACCGAAGGACACATCTCCTTCAGACGCTGCCGGTACCACACCCGAAGAAGAACCTCCAGCGAAGGAATAGTACGCGCTACCGTTGCTTACGCATTGGTATCCGAGATCGGTTATAAATCAGTGTGGCTGTTTGGGAGTGGACGCGATCCTGGTGGACGCCGCGGCCTTCAAAGCCGTCCGTTGGGTGGAAACACCCAGGCTGGGTTCGATTCCCAGACGCTCCCGCAAAACCCGCCGGCGAATTTCAAGGCGGTTTTAACATTATAACGAGACGCCCGAAGGAAAAGCATTTGCGGGAAAATCTGCTTGATCCCGGGGGAATTATTATCTATCTTTATCAAATTAGGGCCTATAGCTCAGCTGGTTAGAGCAACGGACTCATAATCCGTCGGTCGTAGGTTCGAGTCCTACTGGGCCCACAAGATGAAAGTACTGAAAAAGGCGGCTTTAAGGCCGCCTTTCCATCGTGTATGGTTATTCCCTGAGTTGGGGTTGTCGTCCCAATTGAGCGAACATAGGCGGGTCTTATGCCCGCCTATAATTCTCCATTAGTCCCATCAAGTATCACTTCTCAATGGTCTGACACCAACGTTCACATCGCGGTGATGAAGATCAATTGACCGAAAATTTCCTGCTTAACATGGCTGAAACCGGCCCTTTTAAGCAATTCGTTCACTTCATCCGGTGTAAAAAAGAAAACCGGGCATTTATAGAGAGACAAACGAAAATTTCGAATGATCGAGCGCAGAGTTCCTTTTCGAGGGAATGTGGCGATCAATTTCTGGTCGGTCGTTTGCCGCATTTTCTTCAACATGGGTAACGGTTCGGCGATATAGTCGAACAAACCTATCGCCAGGGTGATATCAAAATTCTGCTGGAAGTTCACATGATTATAATCTCCAACGACGAATCTGCAGGGAGAATCAGGCATCTTTTCAAATAGAATCCTCCTGGCAATGCTTAACATGGTTGGGGCGAAATCGATTCCTAAAATTAATCTGGGATGCTTAACCTGAAGCGCTTCCATGAAACGCCCCGATCCGCATCCCACGTCGATAATAGCCTTCCCATTCACCTCTCCACATTCTTCTATCGTCCGCTCAAAGCGTTTCTCCATATCCCATCGCAGTTTCTTATCTAAAAAACGGCTGAACGCACTTTTCCGTCCCGTGTAGATATTGTCGAAAGTCTCAGCATTCTTGTCGAAATGGATCTGTACCAAATCTTTTGACATTTCAATCAGTCCCTGATTTTAATCTTAAATGGTCTCTGATGGCGATGAATTCGAAATCCACAAGGAGTCGCTTCAGTTTCTTCTGAGTGCTTTCGAGTCCGACATATTGGTTGAAGCCGTTGCGTGTGAAGAAGCTCTTAATCCTTGGTTGTTCGGAGTCTACTTCCCAAGGGTGGAGATAGACGACTGCAGGAATACCTTTCTTGTTTAGATCACCGATAGCCCATTTCGTGAGTCGATATGGATATAATCGAAAGAATCCCCCCCCGGCCACGGGAAGTCGTTTCCCCATAAAATCCATTACGGACAGGGGATATTCCGTCATTGAGCCTGCACTACAGTTGATCTCATAGGGTGTCCTCCGGGCGCCTTCTACACCTCCACGTTTCCGTTTCACCGGGAACACTGAAGAATCGTATTTCAATCCCAATTCAGCCATAACCTCGAAAGCCCAGGGTGTTTCATCCGTGATACTGAATGATGGCGCTCTATGCCCCAGGACTTTTTCTCCAGTGGTGTCTTCCAGAAAATCAATAGAGGATTTCAGGTCTTCCGCGAACTCATCTCTATTCAATGAAGTTATCAACCGATGCAAATTGCCATGCGTGGCGATTTCGTGCCCCAATTCGGCAATCTTCTGAATCAATTCAGGGTGTCTTTGGGCTTCCCTACCCAGAACAAAGAATGTCACTTTAACATTATCGAGCAGCTCGAGTAAAATATCCACATTTTGTTCGATTCTGCTCTCAAACTTACCCCATTTCACAATCGGCACCAGATCGGACATGCCGGAAGTTTGATAGTAGTCTTCAAGATCTACCGTCAATATGTTCTTCATGCTGGTCCCTTAAATAAAGGGCTGTAAATATTCAGAAAGTCCGGTAGAATATAGCCATATTCAAGACGAAATCCAATAGAATATGATCCCATTCATGATGAACTTGAATTAAATATTTGAATCGTCGGTTAGGAGAACGGTGGGTTATTACAGGATTTGTTCGTTACATTAGAGGAACTTAACTCTCGATAGCGATTTTCTTTTTGCAGTTATTGCATCGGACGTGAGTTCCTTCGAAGGCGGGTGATAGCTGAACCGGCCTGCCGCAGGTGCATTTGAAGGATTCGTAGCCGCCCCCCTTGCGGTGATAGACGAGATTCTCCTCCGGCTGCCCTTCTGCTGCAGCCTCGGGTTGTGCCGCCTGCGATGCCGCCGTGGCGATGCCGGAGAGCATGGCCAGTTCGGCGACGGGCACGGTCAACTCCCGTTTGCAGCGGGGGCAGGGGAAAGACGGCTTCTTGAAATCGGGCGGGATTTTCAGCTTCAGGCCGCAGAGGCAGGTGAGGAAGATGAAGTGGTTCGCCGCCCGGATCAGGTCGCCCAAGTCACGCTTGTTATCCTGCAGCACCGGTTCCTGGTCAACGCTGGGTTCTCGGACGGGCACGTTGACTGTCTCCGCCAGGCCGGACGGAGGGATTAAGGCCTGTTTCTTTCCTTTGACTTTGATGTAGGCCATCTGGTAGTTCATCAAACTGGCGCCTCCAGCCATGGAACGGAGGATGCGGATCCGGTCATAGGTGGGCGGATGGGTGCTGGTCAGTTCGTGCAGAGATTCCCCCGGCTTCTTCAGCGGATTGATGATGAACAGCGGCGCTGCAGCTTTGTTGGTGACAGATAAGCCTTCTGGGGAATTGGAGATTTTTTCCAACGCCGAGGCGAGCCCTTCGGGGTAGCGGGTCAAGCGCGCCGCGCTGGCATCGGCCAGGTACTCGCGCTTGCGGGAGATGGCGAAATAGAGCAACTGAGCGATGAGCGGCGCCAGGATGGCGAAGACGATGGCCAGGATGGCGATCCAGCCGCCGCCCCCCCCGCCGGACCGGGACGATCTACCGGAGCTGAACCGACGGGATGACCCACCCCCCGTGTACCACAATCCCCTTAAGAAAACTTCCGACAGCAGGACGATGCTCCCGAGGAGAATACCCGCAAAAACCATGAACAGGCTGTCGCGGTTTTTGATGTGCGAAATCTCGTGGGCGATGACGCCCTGCAGTTCGTCGCGGTTCAGTTTCGCCAGCAGGCCCACGGTGACGGCGACAGCGGCCTTGTCCGGCTCTCTCCCAACGGCAAAGGCGTTCATGGCGGGACTGTCGATGATGTAAATCTTGGGGATGACCGGCAGCGATCCGGCGATCTTCATCTCTTCGACGACGTTGAACAGCCGGGGGTTGACCTCAGGCGTTACCGGCATGGCTCCGGTCATGGAGAGCATGATGTTGTCGCCTCCGAAGTAGCTGAAGATGGAGAGCGCCAGCCAGATTACGATGGCCGCCATCAGGCCGTAGAAGCCACCATCGCCCGGCCAATAGTACCAACCCACCAGGTAGCCCAGAAGCAGCCAGGCGACGCCCATCATGATAAAGAGGATGATGGACTTGCGCTTATTGCGTCGGATCAGTTCCCACATGAGCTTAACGCGAGACGATAAATCCCTTCCGGATTAGAACTCCACCTTGGGAACGGCCTTCTCCGCTTCGCTTTCGAGTTCGAAGAATTCAGACTGCTTGAAGTTGAACGCGCCGGCGATGATGTTGGAAGGAAACATCTCGACCTTGTTGTTCAGGAACAGCACCTGGTCGTTGTAAGCCTGCCGGGAGAAGGCGATCTTGTTCTCGGTTGAGGTCAACTCTTCCTGCAGGGCGAGGAAGTTCTGGTTGGCCTTCAGGTCGGGGTAGTTCTCCACCACCAGCATGAAGCGGCCCAGTTCGCCGCTCAGCGCGCCTTCGGCCTGAGACCGTTCACCCACGGCGTCAGGATTGACGGCCATGGCTTTAGCCCGGGCGTTGGTGACGCTATCCAGCGTTTGCCGTTCGTGCTGCATGTACCCCTTGGCGGTTTCCACCAGGTTGGGGATCAGGTCGTGGCGCCGTTTCAACTGCACATCGATCTGAGACCAGGCGTTCTTCACCTGGTTGCGCAGCCGGATCAAGGCGTTGTAGATTCCGACGACCCACAGGACCAGGGCGGCGATGACGGCGAGAAGGATAAGTGTCGCGATCATAATGAAATCCTCTATGTTTGATCGAACATGTTTTTAAGCAGATTTGAGACTGTCTCACACTGCGGCGCATCGAACATCCGCACGATCTCATTCAGTTCGCCCCTGTCGAACCAGAGGCCGTGCTGTTTCTTACAGCGGTCGAGGTATAATTCGGAATCAGGGGAGGACTTGAATTCTTCCATCTTTTTGCCGCAGATGGGGCAGCGGCGGGAGCTTTTCCGGTGCGATGAGTCGACGGTAGGTTGTTTGAGGACACACTGGACTTCCTCTGGTCGTCCAGTGAGGATTTCCAGTTCATCGGCATCGAGCCAGATGCCTCCGCAGGCCAGGCAGTGATCGATTTCGACGCCCTCCAGTTCCAGGGCGAGCATCGGTTCGCCGCAGGCGACGCAATTCATAGGTCCCCAATATAATTACCGGTTTGGCCAAATATATCCTTA
>JALGZU010000533.1 GCA_025774735.1 candidate division LCP-89 bacterium
CGTGAGAAAACTGAGCTGTTTTGTGATCTGCCTGCTTCTGATGGCGAGTATGGTTTCGTCGGCGGAGTGGGTGAATCTGACGGGATCGAATGATCCACCCGCAGTCGAACTGCGGGAATCGACCGTCGAGAAGACCGTTCTAACCTACCGGATTAACGGGTTCGAACGAGGCGAAGTCAGCATCGGCGGCGAAGCCTATGCCTTTATTGGCCTGGATGATGAGAGCCGCATCTGGGTAAAGGGCTACCCCGAACTGCCGCGCCTCTGCCGCAGCGTGATCATCCCGGATGACGCTCTGATGCAGATGCAGGTGGTCAGTTCAGAGTACCGGGAGATCAGCGGTATAAGAATCGCCCCTTCCAAGGGACACCTCTTGAGGTCGATCGAACCCGCCGACGTTCCCTACGAATTCGGTGAAGTCTATCAGCAAGACGTCTGGTATCCGGAGAGTGTCGTGGAGCTTCGCGAGCCTTATATTCTGCGTGACCTGCGCGGCCAGGTGGTTGAGGTCAACGCGTTCCAGTATAATCCGGTGCGTCAGATCTTGCGGGTTTATACGGAGTTGACGGTCGAAATCACCCGGGCGGGTAGCGGCGGTGCCAACGTGCTGCCGCGCAGCGGAGCCTTGACTAAGATGGATCCGGAATTCAAGAGCATTTACGCCCGGCATTTCCTGAATTTCGATCTGGACCGGTACGAACCCGTCGAGGAGATCGGCCCGATGTTGATCATCACCCATGACGGATTTCACGATGCTGTCATGCCGCTGGCCGACTGGAAGAACCAGAAGGGGATCCCGACAACCGTGGTGAATGTTTCAAGCGTCGGCAATGACGCGGGTGCGATCAAAAATTACATCTCCAGCCTCTATTACGGCACCGGTTTGACCTTCGTTCTACTGGTTGGTGATGCAGCTCAGGTGGCAACGCCCAGCGGCGGCGAGGATCCAACCTACGCTCAGCTCGCCGGGAGCGACCATTATCCCGAGCTCTTCGTGGGGCGCTTTTCAGCCGAAACCGTAGAACACGTGGACACCCAGGTCGAGCGGACCATCGAATATGAACAGGCTCTGACGGGCATGGGCGACTGGTATCACAAGGGAACCGGCCTCGCCTCCAATCAGGGTCCGGGCCACTACGGAGAAGACGACGATGAGCATATGGACCTGATCCGCGGCGATTTGATGCGTTATACGTACACCGAAGTCGATCAGTTCTACGATCCCTATGCAACCTCCGGGATGGTCACCAACGCCATGAATGAAGGTCGGGGCATTACCAACTACTGCGGCCATGGCAGCACGACTTCCTGGGGTACAACCGGCTTCAACAATGGGGATGTCAACGCTCTGGTGAATGACAACATGCTCCATTTCGGCACCACGGTAGCCTGTCTCTGCGGAAACTTCGCCAACTCGACCTGTTTCGCCGAAGCCTGGCTGCGCGCCACTAATAACGGTGAACCTACGGGCGCGGTGGGCTTTTTCGCTTCCACCATCAGCCAGTCCTGGTCACCGCCGATGTACGCTCAGGACGAATTCATCGACCTGATGTGTTCGGAGACTTTCAGCAGTTACGGCGCTCTCTGCTTCAACGGCGTCATGCTCATGATCGATGAAGCCGGATCATCGGGCAACAACGAGGCGGACCACTGGACCGTCTTCGGTGATCCATCCTTGCAAGTGCGGACGGATACGCCTGGCGACTTGACTGTCACCCACGACAACCAGGTCAACATCGGTCAAACCACGTTTGAGGTTACCGTCGCCGGCGTCGAAGGTGCCTTGGCGGCCCTTTCCGCCGGAGGGAGCTTCCTGGGGAACGGTTACAGCGACGCATCCGGCCTGGCCACGATCGAAATTACAGGCCCTCTACCCGCCGGTGCAGACGTCACCGTCACCGTGACCGCCTACAACAGCGTGCCCTACGTCGGCACGATCCCCGTCCTCGGTTCTGCTCCCGACGTGGCGGTGAACTTTACGCCGGTCGGCCTCCCAATTCAGATTCCGTCTTCGGGCGGCAGCTTCGATTACAATATCGAGGCGACAAACTCTGAAGCTACCCAGCAGGTGTTCCACGTCTGGTGCGACGTGACTCTGCCGGATGGGAGCATATATGGGCCGGTGTTAGGCCCCGTCAGCGTGACTCTGGATGCCGGGGGAACGCTGGATCGTGACCGCACCCAGAACGTCCCCGCAGGAGCCCCTGAGGGAACCTACAGTTACAACGCCTATGTCGGTGTATATCCCATCGCCGAATGGAGTACGGACAGTTTCAACTTCGAGAAATTGTCTTCAGGTGATGGTCTGCCGGTTTTGGGCTGGGAAAACAGCGGTGAAGCGTTCGATGAGTGGATCACTACGGCTGCCAACG
>JALGZU010000534.1 GCA_025774735.1 candidate division LCP-89 bacterium
CTGGCGGAACATTCCCTGAACATGGCTGAAACTCTCCTGAAAGCCGCCGAGTTTTACCCCAACGCCAACAAAGATCTGCTCGTTACCGGCGCCCTGCTGCACGACATCGGCAAGATTCAGGAATACACCTGGGACGTGACCATCGAATATTCCGATAAGGGCCGCTTGATCGGGCACATCGTGCTGGGGCAGGAACTGCTCAACGAACGCCGTAAGCTGGACACCGACATGCCGGATGAACTCTGGGAACAGGTGATCCACATGGTTTTGTCGCACCAGGGGACTCACGAGCAGAAATCACCTATTCTGCCGATGACCCTGGAAGCGGTTATGCTCTACTGCGCCGACATGATGGATTCGAGGGCCAACGCCTACGACCGCATCATCCAGCGCAGCCGGGAACAGGGAGACCGCTGGTCGGAATGGGTCAACCTGGCGGACACCTTCCTCTTCACGGGATTCGAAGAGGACAAGTCAGAACCACCGCCTGAAGATACCTTGTTCTGATTCTATCGATAGATGTCTTACGAAGTCAGGGAAGATAAATGAAGCTGATTCCATTACTTAAGACGCTGTGTGAAGCGTTCGGTCCTCCCGGGTTCGAGGATGACGTGCGGGCTATAATACGCAAGCAGGTGAAGCCGCTGGTTGACCGCATAGAAGAGGATGCCATCGGTAACATGACCGCCTGGCGCAAGGGAAAATCCGACAGGATCGTCATGCTGGACGCCCACACTGACGAGGTGGGATTTATGGTCTCCCACGTGGACGACAAGGGATTCATCCGCTTTGCTCCCCTGGGTGGGTGGGACGCCCGCCAGTTCCCCGGAGCCCGGGTGACGCTGAAAGGCAAGAATGGCTTCCTCGCCGGCGCTGTCGGCTTTAAACCGCCCCATATTACCAAACCGGAAGAGCGCACCAAAGCCATTCCGGTTGACGATCTGACCATCGACATCGGTATCGGTTCCAAAGATGAGGCGGAAGAGATGGGGATCATTCCCGGCACGCCGGGTGTGCTGGACGGTCCATTTCAGGAGCTGCCCGGTGGGAGGTTACTTGGAAAGGCCTTTGACGACCGCGGTGGGTGCGCCGCGGCGATATACATCCTCAACGCCTTGAAGGGAAAGGAGCTGCCCTTCACGCTGGCGGTTAATTTCGCCACCAGCGAGGAGCTGGGATTGCGCGGAGCTAAAGTTTCGGCTTACCACATCGCCCCGGAAATCGCCCTGGTTCTGGAGACGACGACGGCGGGCGACGTCCCCGGCGTTGCGGGCCATCAATCGCCCTGCACTGTCGGTTCCGGGGTGGCTTTGACCGTAGCCGATAAAACCATGGTGACCTCGCCGCGCATGTTGAGATTTTTGCAAGAAGTCGCTCAGAAACGCAAGATCCCGCACCAGCTCAAACAACCCCTCTTCGGAGGCACAAACGCAGGGGAAATACACCTCTCCAGATCCGGTGTGCTGACGGGCGTTTTAGCAACGCCAAGTCGCTATATCCACGGTCCCTCGTCCATCATTGATCTGAAGGATCTGGAAAGCTTGATTCAACTGGCTCTGGCCGCCCTGGAGGAGATTCCGGATCGATTGTTCTGATACGGTCGATTTTATTAGTGCACAGAAAAAAGCCTCCATCCGGAGGCTTTTTTCTATATCATTATTCAGTCGGAATCGATTTTCCGGCGCAGCTCCTTCAACCGGGAGCGCTGTTTTTTTTCATCGAGGCGCCGTTGCCGTACTGTGCCCGGAACTCTTGTTGGAATCCGCGGTCGCAGGTGCCGGTGCCGAGCCTTAAGTTTCGCTTTCAACCGTTCCAGCGCCAGTTCTTTGTTGCGGTGCTGGGAGCGGTGTTCCCGTGCTACTGCTGTGATGCCCGTGGGAACGTGAATCGCCTTAACGCCGGAAGCCGTGCGGTTAGCGTGCTGGCCGCCCGGACCGCCGGATGTGAAGGTTTCGTAACGAATCTCGCCTAACAGGTTAGTCTGATCGGATTCGGACATATCTATCCCCCGCAATCAATGCATTGAGACCGACTATTCCATGTCGAACCGATGAGGATGTAACGGCTACGAAGATCCTTAGTACTGTTTGATCGTATCGATAAGCGGCGTGTCGAGAACAATCCTCTCGTCTGCTTCGCGTTCCAGATCCAGACCCCGGGGCATCTTGGGGCAGTATGCCAGGTGAATCACGACTGATTCGTTCTTGGCAATTCTCACCGCAGGGCTGAAATCATCATCGGCGGCCAGCAACACCGCGTGCTGGATTTCCTTGCGAGCCGCCAGCGAAATCAGGTCGATAGACAACTGCACGTCAACGCCCTTCTGAACATAGTCAGCATTGCCGTGATCATCATAAACGCGCATCACC
>JALGZU010000091.1 GCA_025774735.1 candidate division LCP-89 bacterium
CAGGCGAGGATCCCGAACTGCGCGATCGCATCCGCCAACGCCACCTCCGTACCGTTCTGGTGCCGAAGGTGCAGGTTTTTCATCCACCGCCTTTAAACCTAAAAGAGGCGTTGCTTCGGAGTTTCTGGTACGGCAGAGGTGACGCCCAGGTAAAGAAGCGTATCTCTACAGAATCCTGGCGTCGCTCCTGCCAGCCTATGGGATTTGGCAGACTGGTGCTTAAAGCGATGACCTTACCTCTCGCCCTGTTAATAGATTTTACCGAGCTGTCAGGTGGAAATTTAAGACTGCGTTGGGGCTGGATCTATGTTTTATGCGGGTATGCGCACGTGTTAGGGTATATTGGGGGGCGATTAGCTCGGTGATACACTGAGGGAATCGTCTTCAAGCGTTTCCGGTGACATCAGAGCGTCAATGAGTGAATACTCGATCGCGTACAGGGCTTTCAATCCCTCATCCGGCGAGACGGTCGTCTGTCCCATGCTGCTGTTTCTGAAGAGGTGGCCGCAGGATACCACCCAGATCCCGCCGTTTCCCACAGGCATCGATACGCCTATGACTTCATCCTGATCGGATTTCAGGAACGGTTCCCCACCGGCGATGATGGAAATCCTCCCGTTGACAATCAACGGAAAAATTCTCCCCGCCAGGGTCAAAGTTCTGATAGTATCTTCTCCGGCCGGTTTTACCTTAAGATCGATGCCGTACGCCTCGAGCAGCTTTTGGGGCACATTCGAAGCGTTGTCCGCCGAATTGATCACGAGCAGTTTTCCCCCCTGCAAAAGATAATCGTTCAGCGACATGGCCTCCTCCCGGGATAAGGGCACCACCGGATCAATCATCACCAGAGGGTCTCGCGTCTGAATTGCCTCGATGAGGTCATCTGCCTCCCACGGGACTACACCGAGCCGCTGCGTCCAGACAAAAAAGGTGAGATAAGATTTGTCATTGTCTTCAGCAAGTCTCAATCTGGGCAGAAAATAGTCCGAGTGTTGCCGTTCGAAGTTGATCCGGGGGACGCTCCGCACCGGGTCCGGCAGCGGGTAAGCGGTCAATGTCTGGCGTTCGACAAGCCACCCGCTGATGGCGGCGCCGAGTAGAATACCGGACAAAGCTGCCCCATTCCAGCCGTTAAAAATAAGCATGATGATGACAGCGGCGATAGCGAGTATAATAAGACCCGTGTTCACCCAGAGCCACTGATTTCGGTGATTCAGCCAGCCTAACGATCCCAGAACCAGTTCTGGTTTGCCCTTGATGAACATGAAGAAGTTCGAAAATGTAGTGCTGTCTGTGTAAATCAACAGTCTTCCCTTACCGAAATGGGTGGTTGCTTGTTGCAGGAACAGGCCGAAGCCATGACTGAACTGTTTCCTGGAGCGGTCTGGGAAGAAGTTTTTCTGGGAGTAGTCCAGATGATCGGTCCGGAGGCCGTACCCGAGAATGGCACTCTCAGAGCTCCAGGGAGCCGAGATTGAGCAGGAGGTGGCGAAGAGATAAGGAGGCAGGTTCTGCACGCTCGGGTGAGCGAACATGGGCGGTTTACGCCAGAGACTCAGCTTGCCGCTCTGGAGATCGTGGGTGGAATCGTATCGCAATCTGAAGCCGAACCGCCGGATAAGAGGATTGAAAAAGCTCGAACTGCCGAAGACGTTTGTATGATCCCCAATAACCCATAGACCTCCCCCCTGATGCACGAATTGAACGATGCATTCGATCTCAGAGGGGGCATAGGCCTGGGTCGGCGTTTTAAGGATTAGTATATCAATGTTATCGAGTGTTTTCGGCGTTAGAGGTTCGAAGTTCGTCTCGACCTGGTAGTAGTATTTTAAAAACTCGGCCATGCAGTAATAGTTATAGGTAGTCTTCTCGCTGTACTGCAGAGTATCCAGCGGTTCATTGGTCCATTCCCAGTCTGATCCATGTTCATTGATCAGCACCCTTCCCGCCTTTGCATTTCCGGGGTCTCTGAAGGTGAACGCTGCCACGCTCGCGGCGCCGAGGATCAGACCCAAAAGGAGGGCATATCCACCCGGCAGCCTGATTTTGCTCCGAATTGTGCTTGATACCTTTGAAGTTTGCATTTCCAGCGGTTCTCTGAGAATCAAAGCCAACGGCAGAAGGCTTAGTGTTATTGCCGCGGGTTCCCAGAAGTAGTTGGGGCTGACACGCTGAACCATGATTAACAAAAGCACTACATAACGCAGAATCGCATAAGCGGTTAATCCTGCCCAAAAAAGGAGGACCTTTTCAATCTTTTTACGATCCTGGCGGAACACAATAAATCCCGTCCACAACACTGCGAAGAGTAGCAGAGGAATGGGCAGAAGTTTTTCTGTTGTGATGGACTGTTGGAAGAGATCTTCGAAGGTGCGCAGTTGGAGATCCAGATTGGCCAAGCCAGCTGATTGACCAAGGAGTTTCAGAACCAGGTTCGTCAATGGAGACAGAACGTACGCCAGTGCAGAGAGTTCGTGAACCCTGGCGGCCCAGGCGAATACGAAGGGCAGGCATGCAGCGCTGATCGTTAGCAGCAGACCGGTCTGAACCAGCGCGCTTGCGAAGTATCTCCCCAGCGAATGGCGCCGGGTGAGGGTCATCACGATCCAGCCCGCTCCCAGTGGCAGGGTTCCGATCTGGTAGGGGTATGGAAAAATGACCAGGGCGGCGAGACAGGAGATCAATCCGAGCCATCCTGACCAGCGCGGGAGTATCAACCTTTCTGTCCAAGGCTCCCGGTTTCCACCGAATATGCGGAAGACGAGGAGCAGAAAAGCCATGCCTATCAGTATCCAGGGAACCCATTTCGAACCGGGGAGCAGATAAACCTGGAGCAGAAAGATCCAGCTAATTGCAATCAGTGCGATGCTAATAGGAAGCAACCGAACGTTCCAAAAGTAGGATCGTTTACGCATCATATACGAGACCAGAAATGAACTGAAGATATGTATTGCTGAATAGAGAATACGGCGCTCAGAAACGCCGTCGGATCATCGCTTGTAGCTTTTGAAGTAGTACTCCATCTCCGGGACTCCGCCCTGCATGACCAGGTAACCATCAATCGGTTCCCTCTCGGTAATTTCATCAGCAACAGGAGTTTGCATGATGCGGCGAACCTCGTCACGCTCCTGAGACCGGCCCAACGCCCAGCCCAGTTTAACATATGCGACTTCCGGGAGCATGTTTTCCAAGGGGATGACTCCGAGATCCATGATATCACGCCCGGTGTCATAGACGAACATCTGCACATAGCCCCACAGAGTCTGGACGGTCATGTACACATGGATGCCCGATTCGAAGGCGCGTTTAAGAGACGGGTAGAGGGGCTTGTTTACATGACCGAGACCGGTGCCCGCGATGATGATGCCTCTGTATCCGTTATCGATGAGTGAATCTATAATATCGGGCTTCATGTTGGGGTAGTAATAGACGATGGCGACGCGATCATCGAAGACCGGGATTAGCTTCACTGTGCGGTCATCTTTGCGTCTACGGCGGTAATCCTGCCGAATGGGGACGATTTCAGTCGTCGAGATCATCGCCATGGGGCGTTCTCCAATGGTGCGGAAGGTGGAACGATAGGATGAATGCATCTTGCGCACACGGGTGCCCCGGTGCAGTAGATCGTACTGGTCTGAAGTCGGGCCGAACATGCAGACCAGTACTTCTGCGATGTCGCTGTAACCGGCAGCGCGACAGGCATTGATCAAGTTCAGAGCTGCGTCCGAAGAGGGCCGGTCAGAGGAACGTTGACTACCCACCATTACGACCGGGACGGGCAGATCCTGGATCATGAAGGTCAGCGCCGCCGCCGTATGGTGCATGGTATCGGTGCCGTGGCCGATGACGACACCATCGGCACCCTCCTCGATCTTTGTGGCGACCGCATGGGCGATTCCCATCCAGTGTTCCGGACCGATGTTTTCGGAGAATTCGCCGTACATCTTCTCCGTATTAAGATTGCAGACATCTACCAATTCAGGCACTGCGCCGTATAATTCCCCCGGGGAAAACGCAGGAATCACCGCACCGGTGCGATAGTCGAGCCGGGAAGCGATGGTCCCCCCCGTCCCCAGCAGGGATACGTTCGGCTTGGAGGGATCGAGGGGAAAGGTCCTCTCGGGTATCTTATAGTGAGCTTTGCGATAACCCGCCTCTGCTATCGACTGGATGGTATCCACATGCAAGCCGATGTTATAGCCGTTTGGCATTTTCAGAACAATATGCTGATCGTCCGCAGTTTCGCTGCGGGGCAGAATTAATCCCTGGAACTCGCCCTGATCCGTCTGTATGGTCACGTCGCCCCAGACGCGCGCTTTGTACTTCACTAGTAGTTTTTTCGCTGGGCCGCGGTAGCCTTTCAGGTCTTCTTGATTCATTATTATAGGATTCGAATTCGATAAATTTGGCAATTCACATAGAGCCGCGTTGAGCCTAAATATAACGAACTTTGTCTTTTGATGCAAATCCTTTCTTGGAGAGAAGCGTACTCTTTGAAACGGCATGTCTATTGCTGGTTATTATCAGGTTATCTCCTCTGCAAGATGAAGATGAAGCAGAGTTGATGAATATGTTGCAAAAGTTGCACTTATCCTTGAAAGATGTGAAACTTTATCCTTGATGTTTCGTTATATTATGATAAGCAAAAATTGTGAGGATACTGAACATGACGAAGTCTAAAAGTTTGGGGATCGCTTTTCTTCTTACGATAACCATTCAAGCGGCCTGGACTCAGAATGGGCCGATGCTCTGGAATTCAGCTGGTGTAGCCATCCGCCAGGGATTCCACATTGAATGGTATCGGGCGGCGGAGAAGACCGCTGACGGTGGGATTGTTTACGCCTGGTCGGACACGCGCAGCGGTGACCGAGACGTGTACGCTCAACGCGTGAACACTTCCGGCGCAAAGCTGTGGGGTGATGAAGGGGCTCTGATCGTCGCCGCACCGGGACGTCAGGAAGACCCCGCCCTGATTCCCACTTCAGACGGCAATTTCATCTTGATCTGGAACGATTTCAGAAATGATACCGCCACCGGCGATCTCTATACCCAGAAGATCGACTCAGGCGGAAACATACAGTGGGATTCCTCCGGAATTCTGCTCTCCGACTCCGCCAATTTCGATTCTCCCGCAGTCTTCCGCATTGTCGCAGACACCGTGGGAGGCGCCGTGATTCTCTGGAACGACCTACGCAATGGAAATAGCGGTGATATTTACGGCATCCGAGTGACCAGTGATGGTAACCGCGCCCCTGAATGGCCGGAAAACGGATTGGGAGTCAAAGTTTCATCCGGAGGACAGCGTAGTCTGACCGTCGATACGGATAATCAGGGTGGAGCTCTGGTGGGCTGGACTGACGATCTCAGCCCTTCGCAAACACTGGATGATATATACATCCAACGAGTCACGATGGACGGTCAGATCGCATGGAACCCCTACGGAGTCGCGGTGTGTGACACGAACGAACATCAGAGTACACCAAAACTCTGCCCGGACGGATCCGGCGGCGCGTATATTACCTGGTTGGATAAGAGAAGTGATACGGAGGGCGATCTATACTTCCAGCATGTCCTCAGTGACGGAACTATGGGATTGCCCGAAACACAAGGAAGACCTCTAATCGCGCTGGCCGCCGGTCAAGTTCAACAGCGTATCGTAGCCGATGGCTCAGGCAATGCCATCGTTATCTGGCTCGATACCCGCAATAACCCTCTCACGAACGATATTTACGCCCAGAAGATAGACGCTTCAGGAAACCTTCTCTGGAACGCACAGGGTATGCCGGTTTGCACCGAGTCCGCTATACCTGTCAATCAGCGACAAGCCCGATTGAATGCAAATGGTGTAGGCGACGCTATCATCGTCTGGGAAAACGAGGATGGCAACAATATCTTCGCGCAGAAGCTTAATTCCAGCGGAAACACAGTCTGGACGGCGCCGGATGCCGGTGGCGTATCGGTCTGTGAAGCCGCCGGACTGCAGGAATTCCCCCTGGTGCGAGCCACCCCGGACCGCAGCTATATCGGCTGGGCGGACGAGAGGTCCGGTTCCAGGGGTATCTGGCACCAGATACTGAACGACCTGAACGGCGCCCCGCAGCAAACCGTCGATGGTGATACGCTGATATGGGGTATTTCTGGCAACTCGCAGTATCCGAAACTGGTGGCTGACGGGCAGGGAAATACCTTCGTCTTCTTCCAGGACCAGCGTGACGGAACAGCGGGCTCAGGAGCTTTCGTGCAGATTCTTAACAACGCCCAAGGGCAGATTCAGCTGGATGCAAACGGAAAACGAATTTGTCCCGATCCCGCCTTTACCACTGTAAAAGGGCAGGAAGCGATCGATGCCTGCGGGGATGGCGGCACAGGTGCCATCGTCGCCTGGGAAGATCACCGCGATTCCAATACCGCCGCCGCGCAAATATACGCTCAAAGAGTCGGATCCGACGGTTCATTGCTTTGGGGTACAACGGGCGTTCAGGTGTCGGAATATATACGCCAACAGAACGAGCCTTTGATCGTGGAGGACGGTGTTGGCGGGGGCGTCATTGTCTGGAGTGAACATATTTTTAACTATAGATACAGAACGAGAGCGGCTCGAATCTCTCATGACGGAGTGATTCAGTGGGATACAATAATTATAGACACGGATACGTTAGACGAAGTATTAGAAGATATCGCACCTGACAGCAACGGTGGTGCTTACATCAGTTGGCAGACCGGCGAATGGCCCAATTTTAATCTCGGCGCCCAGTGGGTCGACGGAACAGGAACTCTCGGTTGGGGTACGAGCTGGATAGATATCTGCACGGCCCCGGACGGCCAGTTGAACTGTCGCGCGATTGGATTGGGCGCTGAAGGTGCAATTTTCATATGGGAAGACGAGCGTGATGGTGCCAAAGACATTTACGCTCAAAAAATCGACGCATCAGGAAACGCACTCTGGGAAGCCGACGGCAGGCTCATCTGCAGTGCTGCTAATGACCAATCTGCCATCGACTGGGCTTTCGACGGTCAGGGTAACGTGTTCATTATCTGGAAAGACTTCCGCGGCGGTTTGAACTCAGATCTCTACATGCAAAAGATGAGTTTCAGCGGTGATTTGCTGTTTCCGGCCAACGGTTTGCTCTTCTGTGGAGCCTCGGGTGATCAGGCAAGTCCCTATATCATCGGCGATGGCCTGGGTGGCAGTCACACCTTCTGGGGCGATTTTCGGGCGGTTCCCAGTTCTGACATCTACGGAGTGCACCTCGATGGCAACGGCGATCTGACAACAGAATTTGGCTGGGTTCAGAATGGTAACATCGTCAACGCAGCTTTCCAGAAACAGACCAACCCTGTTGCCATTGATGATACGGAAAACGGGGCTGTCGTCGTCTGGGAAGACAAGCGCTCTTCCGGCAAGCAGGAGGTCATCAACCTGTATGCTCAGAGCATCAATGGGTACAACGTCGGTATCCATTCCCGTACCAATCCTGAGGCAACACCTTCTGAATTCAGGTTAAATGCTCCCTACCCCAATCCCTTTAATCCGGACGTGACGCTTTCCATCGAGATGCAGCGTCCCGCCAACATCCGCCTGGCCGTCTACGACCTGATGGGCCGGTTGGTCGAAGTCCTGACTGAGGGAAAGCATCAAGCCGGGTTTGAAGAGATCACATGGCAGGTAGACGAGTTGTCATCCGGAATGTACGTCGTGCGCCTCGAAGTCGAGAATCAGAATTACCAACAGAAGTTGATATTGTTGAAGTAAAATGCAGGGGTGCTGTTGAACAGTATCCCTTTTTTGTGGTTGCATGGATGAAAAACACATAATGAAAATTTTGCTTGAGTATAAACGAAAAATGTGATATCTTTAACGCGGCACTAGTTGAATAACAGAAACGTGATCCAAAAACGAGAGTGTACATGGCACCAACGTATCATCTGGTTCAATCTCTCATCAAATCCGTCGCCATCCTTGAGATTCTAGCTGATAGCGTGGAGGGTATGGGAGTCACCGAGATCAGTGAGCGAGTCGGCATGAACAAAAGCACTGTTCATCGCATTCTAACTACACTCGTTCACGAGAGGTACGTCGAGCAGGACGTGCGCAAGGGACGCTACCGCTTGAGTTTCAAGTTATTCGAAATTGCTCGAAAGATTTTAAATAACGTTCGCACCACAAAGGTCGTTGCTCCTTTTCTGGAGAAATTGGTCGATGAGACCGGCGAATCCGCCCGGCTCATCGTCCCGGATTATGAGCATGCCCGGCTGGTGGTTTGCGATGAGGTGTTAACCTCGAAACCTATCATGGTGCGCACGCATTTGGGTGAAACCCTGTCCCTCTCCCAGACAGCCGCCGGCAAAATGTTTCTAGCCAGCTTGACGGACGATGGAATTAAGAAGTTAATGGACGAGAAGGGAAGGAAGACTGTTCTGGAAGATGAAGGCTACTCCTTCTCTCAGCTCCGAAAAGACCTGGGGCAGGTTCGTGAGGCTGGATTCTCTTATGACAGCACTCAAGTTGAAAAAGAGACGGTTAGCAATGTAGCAGCACCAGTTCGCGACGAATCCGGCGACATCGTCGCCTTGATCGACATCTTCTGGCCTGCGCACCGGAGCACGAAAACCACCGGCGACAAGTATGGCAAACTCGTGCAGAAAGCGGCCGATGAGATCTCACGCCGCCTCGGCTACATCCAATAGAGCTGCCAATCCCCTTAGGATGCTGGCTATGGTCAGCATCCTTTTTTTTTAGTCTAAAGTAACTTTTTATTTCTCCTCTTGACTTTCCCTCCTGGATTTAATAAATTATTTACTTTCCTCGGTAGCTCAATGGCAGAGCGGGTGGCTGTTAACCACTAGGTTGGGGGTTCAAGTCCCTCCCGGGGAGCTATAAAGGCGGTCGCTCCAGACTGCCTTTCTTCATAAAGTTTAAGAGGAAGATGGTGTATATCGTCTATGCACTTTACAGTGAGTGTATCGATCGACTTTATATTGGTCAGACGAAGGATTTAAATCAGAGATTAAGGTCGCATAGGGAATTCAATAGAGGTTTTACTGCCCGTGCGAATGATTGGAAGCTCATTTTCTATGAAGACGTTACGACCCGGTCTGAAGCCATCAGAAGAGAACGCCAACTGAAAACCGGCAGTGGTAAAAGATTTTTAAGAGATTTATTGTAATTTGGCTGTTATCAGCCGTACGGCTGATGGGGGTTCAAGTCCCTCCCGGGGAGCTATAAATCCGACGGTGTCGGGTTTCATGTTCAGTTGCATGTTCCACCT
>JALGZU010000535.1 GCA_025774735.1 candidate division LCP-89 bacterium
CGGGCGGCATCTCTATCCTGGCACACCCGTACACGCTCATGCGCCGGGACGAGTTGAACTTTGAGAACAACATTCAACACATCGTTGACCTGGGCATTGAGGGTATTGAGGTGTACTATTCCGAACACGGCAGAGGCGACGAAGCGCGCTTCTCGGATCTGGCGCGCCGCTACAACCTGCTGGTGTCCGGGGGCACTGACTTTCATGGAGCAGTGAAGCCCAACGTCAAACTCGGACGGGGGCACGGCGATATGGATTTGCAGTACGAACTGCTGCAAACTATGAAGGAGACCAAGCTGTGAAGGTTCCACCTCTCGACCTGCCGGCCCAGTTTCAGACTATCCGTGACGAGGTGTTACGCCGCATGGATCAGGTGCTGGACACGCAGCACTTTATTCTGGGTCCGCTGGTGGCGGAACTGGAAGAGAAGATCGCCAATCTCTGCGGCGTAAACCACGGGATCGGAGTGGCTTCGGGTTCTGATGCACTGCTACTGTCATTGATGGCTCTGGACGTGAAACAGGGCGACGTCGTCGTCACCACCCCGTTCAGTTTCTTTTCGACGGTTTCGGCCATCACGCGGCTGGGAGCCAGGCCCCATTTCGTGGATATCGATCCGGTGACCTGCAACCTGAATCCGGATCTGCTTGAAGCCGTGCCGAAACGGGGATTAAAAGCCGTACTGCCGGTGCATCTCTACGGGCAACTGGCGAATATGGAGAGCATCTGTTCCTGGGCTGCTGCGAGGAACGTGGCAATCTTAGAGGACGCCGCGCAGGCCATCGGAGCGACGCGCAACGGCCGACCCGCCGGGAACTGGGGAACTTTGACCGCGTTTTCGTTTTATCCGACCAAGAATTTAGGCGGCGCCGGGGACGGCGGCATGATCGTGGCCGGAGACGGCGAAACGGCGGAGAGACTGCGGTCCCTGCGTGATCACGGAGCCAAGCAGCGCTACTACCACGACGAAGTCGGCTTGAACAGCCGGCTGGATGCTTTTCAGGCGGCTTTTCTTCTGTCCAAACTGCCTCACCTGGATGCCTGGAGCCGTCAGCGCCGGGAAATCGCAGATCGCTACCGCAGCGAGCTGGTCGGTCTTCCGATCACTCTGCCCGTGGAAGCGCTCGGCAATGATCACATCTACCACCAGTTCGTCATCCGCACCGAACGGCGCGACGAGCTGAAGGCATTTCTGGATCAGGAGGGGATCTATACAGCCATCTTCTACCCCGTCCCGCTGCATCTGCAGAAGTGTTTCAGCTTCCTCGGATACAAAGAGGGCGATTGCCCGGAAGCTGAGAAGGCGGCGAGGGAGGTTCTGGCGCTGCCGATCTTCCCCGAATTGGGGGAGGAGAGGTTCGGGATGGTGGTGGAAGCAGTGAGGACTTTTTTTATAGCATAAATCACCGCGGTTCACATCGAGCAAAAAGGTGCTTATGGGTACCGCCATGAGAAAAGCTTATTTAATCCTGTTCGCCGGGTGCCTGATTCTCCTCGGCTGCCGTGCGAAACAGGAGCCGGGCACTGAGAAGCCGACCGTCAAGGTGGATCTGGCTGAGATCACCGAGCGGGGTAAACTGATTGCCGCCACGGGTTACGGGGCTACCAGCTATTTCGTGTACAAGGGCCGGCCCATGGGCTACGAGTACGAACTGCTCGAGCTGCTGGCCGATCACTTAGATCTGGATCTCGAACTGCGCATCGTACGTGACCTGGACAACGTTTTTGACATTCTGAACCGGGGTGAAGCGGACATCATCGCCCTGGGGCTGACCGTGACCAAGGAAAGAGCCGAGAAGATCGCCTTTACGCGGCACCACAACACCATCCGCCAGGTGCTGGTGCAACGCAAGCCGGACAACTGGCGGTCGATGAAGTGGCACCAGATCGAGAAAGCTCTGATCCGAGATCCACTCGACCTGCTCGGCGAGACGGTGCACGTGTGGCAGGGCTCATCCTATCATTCCCGGCTGATCAACCTGATGGACGAGATCGGCGGCGACATCGACGTGGTGGCTCTGCCCGGGTATATTTCCACCGAGGAATTGATCTGCCAGGTCTCCAACGGCATGATCGATTACACCGTGGCCGACGAGAACATCGCCCTGATCAATTCAGCCTACTGTCCGGACATCGACGTGAAAACGCCGATCAGTTTCCCGCAACGGATCGCGTGGGCAGTACGCAGGAATTCCCCGGAACTGCTGCAAACGGTCAATGCCTGGACGGAGGCGATGCAGGACTGCACCGATTTCTACGCCATTTACGCCAGGTATTACAAGGACCGCCGGGGATTCCGGGAGAGAGCCGAAAGCCCCTATTACGCCTACCAGGGCGGCCAGATCTCGAAGTACGACGGCCT